>NZ_JBVKCZ010000011.1:0-237804 GCF_055634335.1 Streptomyces sp. NPDC111802
ACGCCAGCACCAAGCCCGCATCAGCCACTACAAACGACGCGGACACAGTCCCTGAAACTGCCCAGCAATCAGAACAAGCACCGTTGCAGTACTAGGACCTGTCGTTTGGATCATGCCGGCGTCGCGGGGCCTGGCACGCACATCTGCCGCGTTGTCGTCAGTCGCCGACGCTCCGCGTCGACTCCCTCCTCCGCCTTGCAGCTGCACGCACCAGGCCCCGCTCGGGTCGGTTGAAAGGCGCAGTCTCTCTCAGCCGGCCTGATCCAAACGGCAGGGCCCTAGGCCCGCGGCGCCAACGCTCCCCACCGCACCGTCACTTCGCCCTGCCGCCACCGCCCCGGCCCGTCCGTCACCGGCCAGTCGGCCGTGAGGTCCCGCACGGCCCGGATCCAGCGCTGGCGAGCGCCGTAGGAAGCGAAGGGCGCGGCCGCGGCCCAGGCGCGGTCGAAGTCGCGCAGGAAGGCGTGCACGGGCTCCCCGGGGACATTGCGGTGGATCAGCGCCTTCGGCAGCCGCTCGGCCAGGTCCGACGGCCGTTCCAGCGACCCCAGCCGGGTCGCGAAGGTCACCGTTCGCGGGCCCTCCGGCCCGAGCGCCACCCACACATGCCGACGCCCGATCTCGTCACAGGTCCCCTCGACGAGCAGCCCGCCACGGGTGCCGGATGCCGTATCGGCCGGCGCGAGCCGTGCGCACAGCCGCTGCCAGACCCCGGCGACCTCGTCCTCGTCGTACTGCCGCAGCACATTGGCGGCGCGGACGAGGAGCGGCCGCTGCGGGATCGGGATCTCGAACCCGCCGTGCCGGAAGACGAGCCCCTCACGCTCGTACGGCCGCGCGGCGGCGACCCGCGACGGTTCGATCTCCACGCCGACGACCCGCGCGCGGGGCGCCGGCACGCGGAGCCGGGTCAGGAGCTCGACCGCCGTCCAGGGCGCGGCGCCGTATCCGAGGTCGACGGCGACCGGATCGGCGGCCCGGCGCAGCTCGGCGCCGTGCGTCGCCGCGATCCAGCGGTCCATGCGGCGCAGGCGGTTGGGGTTGGTCGTCCCGCGGGTCACCGTTCCCACGACGGGGGTCCCGCCGCTCGGCCGACGCCGAGGGTGGGGGAGGGCGGTGCGGGCTGTCATGCATAAGAGGGTATGCGGCCTACGGCGCGAGGTCGTCGGGCATCCCCGGACCCTGTCACCTCTGTCACCCCTGTCACTCCCGCCCAGACAACGCATCCCACCCTCGAACGGTTGAGCGACACCCGGTAACGCCTAGGCAAAAACCCTCACGTCCGGAATGGGAATGCCTCCCTCCGGTGTTGGACCGCCTTGGAGGGCGCTCAACCCTCCACCAGGCATGCCCGCGGCCAAGGAGGAACGCCACGTGAGCCAGTACGTCAGCAGGCTCGGGCGTCGCTCCCCGGCGTCCGCCTCGCGACTCAGGCTGCACCGCCGCCCTCGCCGGGTGGCCATGCTCTCCGTGCACACCTCACCGCTCCACCAGCCCGGCACGGGCGACGCCGGCGGCATGAACGTATACATCGTGGAGCTCGCGCAGCGCCTCGCCGCGATCAACATCGAGGTCGAGATCTTCACGCGCACCACCGCCACGGACCTCCCGCCCGTCGTCGAGCTGGCCCCCGGTGTCCTGGTCCGGCACGTGGACGCCGGCCCCTACGAGGGCCTCAACAAGGAGGACCTCCCCGCCCAGCTCTGCGCCTTCACCCACGGTGTGATGCAGGCCTGGGCCGGCCACCGCCCCGGCTACTACGACCTGGTCCACTCCCACTACTGGCTCTCCGGCCACGTCGGCTGGCTCGCCGCCCAGCGCTGGGGCGCCCCTCTGGTGCACGCCATGCACACCATGGCCAAGGTCAAGAACGCCAACCTGGCCGACGGCGACACCCCCGAGCCCGCGGCCCGAGTGATCGGCGAGACCCAGATCGTCGCCGCCGCCGACCGCCTGATCGCCAACACGGCCGAGGAGGCCGACCAGCTCGTACGGCACTATGTCGCCGACCCCGGCAAGGTCGCCGTCGTCCACCCCGGCGTCAACCTCACCCGCTTCTCGCCCGCCGACGGCCGAGCCGCCGCCCGAGCCCGCCTCGGTCTCCCGCAGGACGCCCTGATCCCGCTCTTCGCCGGCCGTATCCAGCCCCTGAAGGCACCGGACATCCTGTTGCGCGCGGTGGCCGTTCTGCTGGACGAGCATCCCGAGCTGCGCTCCCGGATCGTCGTGCCGATCGTCGGCGGCCCCAGCGGCAGCGGCCTCGCCAAGCCGGAGGGCCTGCAGAAGCTGGCCGCGCGGCTGGGCATCGCGGATGTCGTACGGTTCCGCCCGCCCGTCGGCCAGGAGCAGCTCGCGGACTGGTTCCGGGCGGCATCGGTGCTGGTCATGCCGTCGTACAGCGAGTCCTTCGGGCTGGTGGCCATCGAGGCGCAGGCGGCGGGTACGCCGGTGCTCGCGGCGGCGGTGGGCGGCCTGCCGGTGGCCGTACGGGACGGCCGTACCGGATTCCTCGTCCAGGGCCACAACCCGGCCGAGTACGCGCGCGTGCTGCACGCCTTCGCCGAGGACCCGCACCTGTCCCCGCGCATGGGCGACGCCGCCGCCCGGCACGCCCAGTCCTTCGGCTGGGACACCGCGGCCGCCGCCACGGCGGACGTGTACACGGCCGCGACCCAGGCCCACCGGCGTCGCGTACGCTCCCACCATGGCTGACGCACAGAAGGCGGCGCAGGCCGTCGAGGGAGCCCTGAAGGACGCCGAACTGGAGTGGGAGAGCCCCGCGTCCGGGACCTACGTCGTCAAGCTCCCCGGCACCCGCAAGCTGTCGACGACGGTGTCCCTGATCGTCGGCCGCCACTCCCTGTCGCTGAACGCCTTCGTGATCCGCCACCCCGACGAGAACGAGGCGGGCGTCCACCGCTGGCTCCTGGAGCGCAACCTCAAGCTGTACGGGGTGAGCTACGCCGTCGACCGGCTCGGCGATGTCTATGTCACCGCCAAGGTGTCCCTCGCCGCCGTCACCGCCGACGAGATCGACCGTCTGCTCGGCCAGGTCCTGGAGGCGGCGGACGGTGCCTTCAACACCCTCCTGGAGCTCGGCTTCGCGTCCGCGATCCGCAAGGAGTACGAGTGGCGCGTCGCGCGCGGCGAGTCGACGCGCAACCTGGGCGCGTTCACTCATCTGACCCGGCGCCCGGCAGACTGACGCCGCGACCGGACTAAAGGTCCGCACCAACTCACCTCGCACGACCCCTTTCGCGACTCCCGGGGGCCGTGGCATGCTCACGCCCACCGCACTTCTGAACGTCGTTCACATCCATGAAGAGCCGCATGGAAGGACGTACGAACATGGGCCATGCGCACCTCACCAGACGGACCCTGCTCGCCGGAGCCACGGCCGTGGCGCTCGGCGCGGCGACCGGTAGGGCACAAGCCGCTGCCGCCGAAGTCCCGCCCCTCTGGCGCGAGTTCACCCGCACCCCCTTCACCCACCCCCAGATCCCCTATGTGGGACGGGCCGGTCACCGTGGCGGCGCGTCCCGCTTCCCCCGCCGCCGAGTCGTCGCGGACGTGCGCGACTTCGGCGCCGTGGCGGACGGCGCGACCGACTCCGCCCCCGCGATCAACCGTGCCATCGCCGCCGCCGGAAGGGCCGGCGGTGGCACGGTCACCATCCCGCCCGGCACCTTCCGCATCGACGACGTGATCCGCGTCGGCCACTCCCACGTGGTCCTGCGCGGCGCCGGCAGCGGCCGTACGAAGCTCTACGCGACGAAGAACCTCACCGAACTGATCGGCCCCTACGGCTCCCGCTACGGCGGCGACAAGTCGTCGTGGTCCTGGGCCGGCGGTCTGATCTGGCTGGCGCCGGAGGCCCGTTGGAACTCCCTGGTCGCCGCGATCAAGGCGAAGACATGGCCCTTCGAGGGCTGGACGGGCAACCGGCGCGACGAGTGGCGCACGCTCACCGCGGTCGGCCCGGCGCGGCAGGGCTCCTGGACGGTGACCGTCGCGAACCCCTCGTCGCTGCGTGCCGGTGCCCTGGTCCTACTGCGCCTCGCCGACGACGTCGACCACACCCTCCTGGAGCACATGAGCGGCGGCGGCCCGGGGCCCGAGTCGTACACCTGGGACGACAAGACGAAGCTGACGTCGTACGTCCCCTATGAGTGGCCGGTGCGCATCGCCCGCGTCCAGGGCGACAAGGTCACCCTGGAGCGCCCGCTCCCGCTCGACGTACGCCCGGAATGGAACCCGCAACTGACCACCCACGTCCAGGAGTTGACGGGATCGGGCGTCGAGGGCCTGACCCTGGAGGCGATGGAGACCCCGCAGCAGCCCCACCTCCTCGACAAGGGCCACAACGGCGTCGTACTCCAATGCGCCTACGACTGCTGGGTGGACGACGTGACGGTCCGCCACGTCGACAACGGCTTCGGCCTGGTGGCGGCCTCCGCCTGCACGCTCCGCCGTACGCGCGTGGCGGGCCGGGGCAGCCATCACCCCTACTTCTGCCGCGAGGGCTCGCACGACAACCTGATCGAGGACTTCACGATCGAGGCCCGCACAGCCCCCGCGCCCTCCGGCACCCAGCTCCACGGCATCAACGTCGAGGGGTTGTCGTCGTACAACGTCTGGTCGCGCGGCGACA
The DNA here is from genome assembly GCF_055634335.1 of Streptomyces sp. NPDC111802. NCBI lineage: Bacteria > Bacillati > Actinomycetota > Actinomycetes > Kitasatosporales > Streptomycetaceae > Streptomyces > Streptomyces sp. NPDC111802. The sequence continues at coordinate 4,652 of NZ_JBVKCZ010000011.1, forward strand.
TGCGGATGGGCACCTTCGACAGCCACCGCGGCCTGCCCTTCGCCAACGTCCGCACCGACATCACCGTGGACAACAACGGCCGCCACGGCGGCGACGCCAGCGCGGGACCGCTGTTCGGCGCGCGCTTCACCCACTGGAACGTCCGGGTGACCAACGGCCGCGCCGGCATGATCCGCCTCGACGGCCTGGCGCCGTACTCCGCCACCGTCGGGCTGGGCGAGGTCAGGGAGTTCGACCAGATCGACGTACCCGACTTCGCGGGGGACCTCCACTCCCGCCTGGAGCTGTACGGCACCACGGACGTCGTACGCCCGCGCAATCTGTACGACGCTCAGCGCGAGCTGCTGCGATAGCGCCCCGGCGGCACGCCCACCAGCTTCCGGAAGTGCCGGGTGAGATGGGACTGGTCGTAGAACCCGGTCGCGACGGCCACCTCGGCAGGCGACCGGCCCTCCAGCAGCAGCCGGCGGGCGCGGTCGACCCGGCGGGACATCAGGTACTGGTGCGGGGCGATGCCGTACGCGGTGCTGAACGACCGTACGAGATGGGCGGGATGGGCCTGCACGAGCCCGGCGGCCTCGTCGAGCGCGATGCCCTGGACGACCCGTTCGTCGAGCAGTTCGCGGAGCCGGCGGGCGAGGGCGGGGTCGCGGCGCGGGACGCCGGTGAGCGTCCTGGGCCGCAGCTGGGCGCGCAGCCGGTCACCGATCAGGGTCAGCCGGCTGTCCGCCTCCAGCTCGTCGCCGGGGTGGGCGAGGGCGGCGTGCACCTGGCCGACGCGCCGCCGGAGCACCGGGTCCCGCAGGTCGGGGGAGTCCACCGCCGGGCCGATCAGGTCGTCGCCCAGGCGGGTGCTGTCCAGGTAGAGGACACGTTTGCGGAAGCCGTGCGGGGTGGCGGGGGAGCCGTTGTGGGGGACGTGCGGCGGGAGGAGGGACACCGTGTCGAGCGGGGTGCCGTGCTCGTGCCGGTCGAGGTCGTAGCGCACGGCGCCGTCGTCGACGATGAGCAGCGTCCAGGCCTCGTGGACATGCATCGGGTAGGCGTACTCGGTGAAGTGCGCGTGGAAGACCTCGGTGACGCCCGGGACGGAGGGGCGCCACGCGGAGACTTCCTGGCGGTTCCGTCCGGCGGCCATGCAAAGAACGTACAAGACGCGGTGGTACGGCGTCGGTGAGCCTCGTCGTATGAGCGATACGAGTGATCAGGTCCCTGTCCGTTTCGACACCAAGATCGCCGTCCTGCTGCGCGAGGACCTGGAGCCCTGGCAGCGGCTGAACGTGACGGCGTTCCTGGTCAGCGGCCTGGGGACGGAGCTTCCCGAGGTGATCGGGGAGCCGTACGAGGACGCGGACCAGGTGGCCTACCTGCCGATGTTCCGCCAGCCGGTGCTGGTCTTCGAGGGCACGAAGGAGACGCTGACGGCGGCCCACACCCGCGCCCTGTCCCGCGCCCTGCCCCGCGCACTCTTCACGTCCGACCTCTTCACGACGGGCAACGACCGGGACAACCGGGCTGCGGTGCGGGCCGTGTCCACGGGGGAGCTGGATCTGGTGGGGCTGGCGGTGTACGGGCCGCGGAACGCGGTGGACAAGGTGATGAAGGGGGCGCGGATGCATCCGTGAGCGGCGCTCACCGGGTCTCGGTGGTGTTGTCGTGGCGCGGGTCGATGGGGTCGTCGGGCACGATGTCCTCGGCGTCCTTCACGCCGAGCTGCCGCCGCGCCGCCGTGAGGAGCCGCAGCGTGGCGTCGCGGAGCCGGACCTCGGGCTCGACGCCGCCGTAGTGCGAGATCAGCGCGTCCTCCCGCCCCTCGTGGACCTCACGCAGCCACCACGCGTGATGCTCCACCTCCCGGGCCGCCTGCTGGAGTTCCCGGCTGCCGAGCAGCCGTATCTGCTGGACGAGGGCGCGCAGCCGTGCGTGCTCGTCGTCGACGCGCCTGAAGTGCGCCGCCGGGTCCTGGGTGCGGTTGTAACGACGGGCGAGATGGACGAACTGCCTTGTCACCGAGGTGAGTTCACGGCACAGGTCGTACAGGGGCAAGTCCCAGCGGACGGCGAGGGCGTGACGTTCCTTGCGCCGTTCGATGACATACGTCGGTATGACGCCGACGGCTGCGCCAACCACCAGCAGCACGGCGCTCGTTGCGGTCGCTGAGATGCTCATGCCGAGGATTGTGCCCTGCTGTCAGGCAGTGCTGACCTCCGGTTTCGCGTCGGCCGGGGTGCCGGTGGCTGCCGGTGTCTCTTCGGGCAGACGCCGCATCAGGGCGCCGTATCCGATCGCCGCCGCCGTGCCGACGACCGCGCACAGCCCCCACAGCCACTCGGCGCCGAGGTGGTCGATGACGAAGCCGGACATCAGCGGGGCGACCAGGGCCGCCACCGCCCAGGACAGGGTGTACATGCCCTGGTAGCGGCCGCGTCCGTGGGCGGGGGAGAGGCGGACGACCAGGCCGGTCTGGGTGGGGGCGTTCAGCATCTCGCCGAGGGTCCACACGCACACCGTCAGGGCGAAGACGCCGACCGAGCCGGCGAAGGCGGTGAGGCCGAAGCCGTACCCGGCGAGCAGGGAGGACACGACGAGGATCCGCCCCACGTCCCGGCGTTCGATGAACCGTGTGACCGGGATCTGGAGCGCGACGATCAGGACGCCGTTGACGGCGATGGCCAGGCCGTAGTCGGCGGGCGAGAACCCGGCGTCGCCCATCGCGATCGGCAGTCCGATCGAGGCCTGCTGGAAGACGAGGGCGACGAGGAAGGACAGCCCGACCACGGTCATGAAGCGCCCGTCGCGCAGGACGGTGCCGAGCCCGACCTGGTCCTCGGTCCCCTTGCTGTGCTCCACCACGGGCCGCGACTCCGGCAGCTTCACGAACACCACGACCGCGCAGACGGCCGTCATCCCCGCCTCGATCAGGAACCCGGCGAGATAGCTGACCTCGGCGATGAACCCGGCGGCCATGGAGGAGACGGCGAACCCGAGGTTGATGGCCCAGTAGTTGAGCGAGAAGGCCCGCACCCGGTCCTCGGGCCGCACGATGTCGGCCATCATCGCCTGCACGGCGGGCCGGGACGCGTTCGAGGCCGCACCGACGAGGAAGGCGACACCGGCGATGGCGACGGGGTGGTGCACGAACCCGAGCACCGCCACGGACACGGCGGTGGAGGCCTGCGCCACGAGCAGCGTCGGACGCCGCCCGAGCCGGTCGGTCATGACCCCGGCCCCGATCGACGAGACGACCCCGCCGAGCCCGTGCAGCGCGGCGACCAGACCGGCGTAGGAGGCGGAGTAGCCGCGGTCGAGGGTGAGGTACAGGGCCATGAAGGTGGCGACGAAGGCGCCGAGCCGGTTCACCAGGGTGCTGGTCCACAGCCACCAGAACTCGCGGGGGAGCCCGGAGACGGTTTCTCGGGTGGCGCGTCTCAGGGCAGCGAGCGGCATAGGGTTCCCCACGAGTGATGTAGCAGCGAGCGGTCGGCGGCAGCTGCTGCCGGGATGTAAGCAGCCAAAGCAGCAACCGCAACTTACAAACGCGCCGCCCGGTGAGGCCACTCAATTAACGGATCCCGTCAACTGTCGGACGGCCGTCCGGCTGGTGGGCGGCCCTCCTGAGCCCCGAATACGTGGATTACGCTCTGACTCATGGCCGACGCACCGTACAAGCTGATCCTCCTCCGCCACGGCGAGAGCGAGTGGAACGCGAAGAACCTGTTCACCGGCTGGGTGGACGTCAACCTCAACGAGAAGGGCGAGAAGGAGGCAGTCCGCGGTGGCGAGCTCCTGAAGGACGCCGACCTCCTGCCCGACGTGGTCCACACGTCCCTCCAGAAGCGCGCCATCCGCACGGCGCAGCTCGCGCTGGAGTCGGCGGACCGCCACTGGATCCCCGTCCACCGTTCGTGGCGCCTGAACGAGCGCCACTACGGCGCCCTCCAGGGCAAGGACAAGGCGCAGACCCTCGCGGAGTTCGGCGAGGAGCAGTTCATGCTGTGGCGCCGCTCCTACGACACCCCGCCGCCCCCGCTGGAGGACGGCACGGAGTTCTCCCAGTCGGACGACCCGCGCTACGCGACGATCCCGCCGGAGCTGCGCCCCCGCACGGAGTGCCTGAAGGACGTCGTCCTCCGTATGCTCCCGTACTGGTACGACGGCATCGTCCCCGACCTCCTGACCGGCCGCACGGTCCTGGTCGCGGCCCACGGCAACTCGCTCCGCGCCCTGGTCAAGCACCTCGACGGCATCTCCGACGCCGACATCGCGGGCCTGAACATCCCGACGGGCATCCCCCTGTACTACGAGCTCGACGCCGACTTCAAGCCGGTGACCCCGGGCGGCAGGTACCTGGACCCGGAGGCGGCTGCGGCGGCTATTGAGGCGGTCAAGAACCAGGGCAAGAAGAAGTAGGGTTTGTGATCATGCCCCTGACCTGCGCGGAAAGCGCGGATCAGGGGCATTTTCATGTTCTGGAACCTCCCTGGAACCTCAGCCCTTGGGATCTTGGGGCCGGAGAGCCTTGCCGAGAGCCTTTCGTGCGCGGTCTCGGCTGCTCGGCATGAGGTGCGCGTACACCTTCAGGGTCAGGCCCGGATCGGAGTGCCCGAGGTACTCCGCGAGCGCCTTGATGCTCTCCCCGGCGTCCAGCAGGACGGACGCGTAGAAGTGCCTCAGCGCGTGCATGCCGTGCTCGCGGGCGGCGGCGTGCTCCCGGCTCTTGGCCTTGGGGATGACTCCGGCCTTGGCGAGAGCGGGCTTCCAGTGGTCCTCGTTCAGGGACGTACGCCAGACGTGCCCGCCGTTGGGGCCCGTGAAGATGAGCCGTCGCGTCACTGGCTGACCGTTGCCCCGCATCCACGGGAGCTTGATCTCCACAGGCGGGAACCGCTTGATGTGCTCCCGCAGGGCCTCCGCCACGGGATCGGGCAGCGGAACGTCTCGGAGCTTGCCACCCTTCGGCGGTGCGAACACCGCCTTGCTCAGGCTCAGCTTGAGTTGCTGCACCACGTGCACGGTGCCGTTGTCGAAGTCGATGTCATCGACGGACAGACCGAGGATCTCGCCTTGCCGCAGGCCGCACCCTGCACCGACGTCGACCATGGGCCGGAAGCGCTCGACCATGGCGGCGCGCATGGCGAAGACGCGCTCAGGCTCCCAGGGGACGACACGTCGCGCACCGATGGCCGGCGGGGTCACCGTGTGCGAGTTGCAGGGGTTCCGGCGTAGGCATCCGTCCTCTACGGCGGCCGAGAGAACGGCGCGGACGTTGGAGAAGATGACGCGCGCGTACGCGCCGGACATGCCGGACGCTTCGAGCTGCATCACGAACTCGCGGATGTGGCTCGGCTGGAACGACCCGAGCTGACGCGACCCGATGCGGGGGAAGGCGTGCAGCTTGAGCTGAGACTCCATCGACGCACGGGTGTTGGGGTCGCCGCTCTGGCTTGCGAGCCACTTCTCCGCGAACTCTTGGAACGTTGTACGGGACGCGTTCGGGTCGATGAAGTCGCCACGGGCCACGTCTGCTTGCATGGCGCTCAGCCACTGCTCGGCGATGCGCTTCTGTCCGTCGGGGAAGGACTTGTTCTTTCGCTTGCCGTCGGGCGTGAGGTAGCGGGCTTGGTAGCGCATCCCCGTGCCGTAACGGTCGGTCTTGACGCGGGCGGTCTTGCCGTCGGCGTCGGTGGTGGTCTTGATCCAGCGGTCGAAGATGTGGCCAGCCATGTGGTGGTTGTCCCTCCTGGCACATGGGAAAGGGAGGGCCACTGGACGGCCCTCCCTGGGGTGCTGAGCTGTGCGATTGAGCTGCGTCAGGCGGTGGTCTGGTCGGCGCTCTTGCGTTGGGTGACGTATGTGCGTACGTCGGCGGGGTCGTAGCGGACGTACTTGCCGATACGGAAGCCGGGCGGGCCGGTGCGCTTCCTGCGCCACTGGTAGACGGTCTCTATGGGCACCTCGAACATCCCGGCGATGTCGTCCGGGGTGAGGTACCGGTCCGGGAGGCCGCCCCGGAGGGTGGCGCGGGGGTCGGGGTCGGTCGGCGTTGCCATAGGGGCTCCTAGCGGGGAGGCATGGCCGTGTGTGTCCGAGGTGCGGATTTCTGCGTCATCGCGTCATCAGCGACATTTAGGCTTCTGACCTGCGGTTTTGCTTGACGCGGTGGTTAGGGCTTGCGTCATCCGTGCGGCATGGGTTTCGTCATCGGGTGACGCAGATGACGCAGGATGACGCAGAGGTCTCCGTCTGCGTCATGCCTGTATTCGCAGGTCAGGGGTGATTTAGCGTCCCGCGTGACGCAGATGACGCAGCGTCTTCCCTCTTAGGACAAAAGAGGGGGTGTCTGTTGTAGTGCGGTGGCGCCTCAAAGCGTGAAGAAGGAGCCGCTTCGCGGCGCGACCCTTGAGTGGCGGCGATGCCGCCAGAGGGCAATGAGGGGCCGCTGCGCGGCACGTCCTTTGGGCGGCGTTCCGCCGAACAGCAAGAGGAGCACGCCTGGCCGGTGGTGCTCCTCTTGCTTGTTCAGGCAGGGACGGGCGGTCGGTCAGAACATGCGCCTCGGTTCCTGCGGGGCGGGCGGGGCGGGGCGGGTCATTTCGAGGTAGCGGCCCGTGCTGGTGCGCCCGGAGTCGATGAGCACGCCTCGGGCGGCCAGGGTGGGTTGTAGGCGCTTGAGCCGGTCGGAGAGCACCTTTCCCGTGGTCGGCCACCCCTTCGGCAGGGGACGCATCCCCTCGCCGTTGTAGAGGCCGCTCAGGAGATGCAGCCACTCCGTGGACGTCATCCGCTGCGCCGCGCCCGGGGAGATGGTGTCGGCGTGCCGTAGGACCGTCTGTGCGAGCAGATCACCTTCGATCACGTCGTCGTTCAGGTCGTCCAGGCTTGCCCGGTAGGCGGCGAGGACGCCGAACCCGGTCGCGGCATCGAGCTGCGCGCACAGGTGCGCGAAGTCCGCCATCCGCAGATCCGTGGGCGTCTCGGCTTTCGCCGCGCGGACCTTGACCGTGAGGTCCAGGAGCGAGCCGAGGACGACGGGCAGCACTTCCGCGTACTCCGCCCACAGCTCAGCTTCGGTGCGCCGTACCTTGGGGCGCTCCAGACGCAGCGGCAGGAGCCGTTCCGCCAGGTCGGGGCGGATGACGCCCACGTCGATGCCGGTCAGGAGCAGCGGGCGGCGGTAGCCGACGCGGAACACGTCTCCGTCGGTGAACAGTGCCCGCTTGACGTTCTCGGCTCCGGTCACGATGCAGCACATCGCATCCGACAGGTCCGGGGTCATGTGGGAGAGGTTGTCCAGGGCGGTGACCCATCCCGCCGACACCGCTGCGATCAGGTTCTCTTCATCCTTGGGGGCCCGGCGCAGGTCTCCGCTCATGCCCTCCACGATCCGGATCAGCATCCGCCCGCCGGTGGACTTGCCCGCTCCCTGCGGCCCGGTCAGGAACGGTGCTGGGACGGGCACGGACGGACCGAGACAGCCGATGAGCCAGGCAATGGCCAGGCACTCGGTCTCGGCGGCGGCGAAGTTGCACAGCCGCATCAGCGCGTCGATGCCCTTGCCGTCGGTGTCCTTGACCGGCAACGGGAGCTCCCCAGTGAGCTGGGTTCGCCGCCAGCACACCTCACGCGGGTCCGGAGTGGTGATCTCCCAGCCGGTGGGGTGGATGCGGACGGACTGCCCGTCATCGCGCCCGAGGTCCAGCCACGTCGCCCCGTCAAAGCCCGGAGCGACGCGGATGTAGACGGGCTGCACGTCCTCGCTCAGCGCGAGCGCTTCGATCAGGTCCAGGGCCTCCTTCAGCGCGCTGCCGTTGAAGACGCCCTTGCCGTCACGGAACAGTCCCACCATGAGTTCCTGCCGGTGGCTTCCCGTGGTTCCCTGCGAGCGGATCGGACGGGCCACGGGGTGGCCCTTGCGCTGGGCGTACACGGTCCCGTCGGGGGTGCGGAAGTACCGGAAGTGCGCCTGCGCGTAGTCGGTGATGACCTCGCGGGCCGGGGTCTTGTCGTCGTCAGCCACGGTCACACTCCCAACGTGGTGCGGGCGTTGGTCCAGGCGTCGGTGCAGTGGCGAGGGCTCTCGCCCTTGGCCTGAGCGGCGGTGAACAGTCGGGCAATGTGGGCGTCGGTGAGGCAGCCGCACCGACCGTGCGTGGACAGCACGGCGAGGAACGTGCGGTAGACGGTGGCGTGTACGCCGCTGGTGGCGCTGGTGATGCGCTGCTCGGCCATGGCGATGCCCCGTTCGAGGAAGGCGGGTGTGCGGTGACGGCACTGCCCACCCCCGGTCAGAGCAGGCACGGTGACGACCGCCGGTCGGACCGGGGCGGATTCCTTCACGGCCAGCGCGCGGACGACGTCCGGCAGTGCCGTGATGGTGCCGGTGCCGGGCCCGAGCCAGCGGGCGTAGGCCATCGTGGACTTGATGTCCACGCCGGGCCGGACCGCGTTCACGGAGCGCATGGGGCCTTGGTAGATCCAGTGCTCCCCACGCGTCGTGGCCACGGTCTGGGTGGCGGGCAGGTTCGCGCGTGCCCACGTGATGGCGTCGGCGTTGTCCAGGTCCACGACCGTCAGCCACGCCCCGCCCGGGTGGTAGGCGACACCGGTCGCCCGCATCCATGCGCGACGCCAGACGCCCGACTGGATGACGTCCGGGTCGGTGGTTGCGGCGGCCCATGCGTGGCAGGGGGCCGGGCAGGCGCAGGGCCCGGCGGTCTTCATGTTCGGCCGGCCGCCGCACGCGTTGTCGGCGCAGCGGCGGCAGTTGCCGAATGGCACCTTGGCCCGTAACGGCAGCACCGGGATGCCGGAGGCTGCCAGGGAGAGAGCGGCACGCAGGTGCTCTCCCCGAATGTCGGTCGGTTGCGTCATGCTGGGAGACCTCCACAGGTCTGAAGGGATCAGGTGGATTGGCGGCGGCCCCGGTTCTTGGCGGAAGGGGGCCGCCGTTGTCGTTGCTGGGAGCGGTCAGGTGATGGGGCTCTCAGGCTGCTTCCTGGCCCGGCTGGAGCATGCCGTCGTCGGCCTTGCGGAGCGCTCCTGAGGCCATTAGTGCCTTGATCTCGCGGGAGACGGTGCCCTTGTTGATTCCGGTCCGGTCGGTGATGTCACGCAGGGTCCGGGCGCCCTCTTGGACGGCCTGCCGCACTCGGTCCCGATTGCTCGCCGTGGCAGGGGTTGCCGTGACGGTGGTCGGTTCCTTGACCAGTCGGAGCGTGTTCGCGGCGGGGCGGGCGGATGCGCGGTGCCAGATGGGCCGGTCGGGCAGCGCGATGACGTCGGCGGGGGAGAATGCGCGGGTGTTGATCGGGTGGGGCTTGGCCTTGGGTCCGGAGCGGAGCATCGCCACGCCGGGCATGGGCAGCTCGTGCGCGTGCCAGCCCTTCTCGGTGGCGTCCTCCCCGAAGACCACACGGGATTCGCCCGAGGTGGACAGGGCGAGTGCGGCCCGGTAGGTGATCTGCGCGCTGATCTGCGGGTCGATGCCGCCCTTGGCGTCCATCGTGGGCTTCTGGGTGGCCCAGATCAGGATGATCTCGGCCGCGCGTGCCATGCGCGCGAGGGTGCCCAGGTTCTCCATGATCTGCGACCAGTCGGGATCGCCCGACTCGCCGTCGCCGCCCTTGGCCCGCTTCTTGCGGCCCATGGTGATGACTTCGGCGCCCTCGTCCACGAACACCGTGATCCGGGGCCGCTCTTCGGAGATCTCGATCGTGTCCCGCCCACGCGGGACCAGGGCGAGCCGCTCGTGCATCTCAGCGACCAGTTCGTCGGTGACGTCCAGGACCTCATCGATCGTGATCGCGGTGCGGGCGCGGTGTTCCCAGTTGATCGCCTCCACTCGCTTGGGGTCGATGACGACCAGGCGGTGATCCGGCGCCTCGGATGCCTCAGCGAGGAGAGCGCGGGTCGACCAGCTCTTGCCGGAGCCGGACGTGCCCGCGATCAGCATCCGGCGCCCGAGCGGGACCATGACCGGCTCGCCGGTGACCGTGTCGACGCCCCACGGCTCGCCCGGCTTCCATCCGGACAGGTCGATGCCGTCAGCCGCGCTCCGCGTCCGCAGCGTGATCGTGGCGCGGTCCCCGTGGCTGCCGGAGGTGATTTCCATGCGCAGGTCGGTGCGCGCCCCGAGCAGCGCCCGGATCTCATCCGCCTTCGCGCGGAACGTCTTTGGTGTCCACCGGCCGTCCAGGCGCACGTGCGAGACCAGCCCGGCCGGGGTGAGCTTGGCCGGGGTGGGCACGGTGCCCGATAGGCCGCGAGCGTCGGCGTTGGGCACCCAGAACGTCGGATCGAGCCGGGAGGCAAGCCGCTGCTCTTCCGCGCTCATCCCGTCATCGAGCCGCATCGACGGCTGCCGTCGGCCGAGCCACAGCCCGGCGACGTTCAACCCGATGAGCCCGGCGGAGATGGACGCGGGCCACAGCGTGAGTGCGTGCGTGGCCTCCGACATCAGCCACGACGCCAGACCGCCCGGCACCGCGTGCGCGGCGTGGGCCTTGACTGCCACGCTCGTGAGCGTCGCCGGGTAGTTGCGCCGGGCGATCGTCAGCCCGGCGCCAGTTGCCTTGACGTCGGACCGAGTCGCCTTCAGAGCGGCGCGGGCCGCGCGGCGTTCCTTCGAGAGGAGACCGCTGGAGGTGGCGCGTGCCTTCTGCTGGAGGCTCTTGGCGACCCGAAGGTTCGCCGTGGCCGTGTTGTGGACCCGCTGCGCCTTCAGCAGCGCCGTCAGGTTCTCCGGAGTCCGGAGCAGTGTCCTGCGCTCCGCCTCACGGTCCCAACGGGACGCGAGCGGCGCGCACATCGGCGCGAGTACGTCCAACGCCGTATTGGTCGTGTCGGTGGTGGTCGACCATGCTTTCTTCCAGTCCACGAAAGAGTCCCTTCAAGACCGTGGATGAGGGCCGGTGCGCCGTCGCGTGGCGTCACCGGCCCGCCCGATTTGGGATGGTTGGCGCTGCCGGTTGCGGCGGCAACACCGGTTGATGCCCCGCAACCGCGTCTGACCTGCGGAGTTGCGGAGTTGCGCCGTTCCGGGGAGAGGGGCCCTACGCACGCGCGCGCGTAGGGCGGTGGAAAACGCGCTCACGCAGCGTCTCCAAGGGGGCCTGTGCGGCCGTTCGCGGGCCCGGGAGTCTTCACCCCCGCGCGAGGGGGTCCAAGCGCTCTGCGGGCCGCGTACGGCTCTCGCCCTGTCGGGGGCTCAATTACCCTTCGGTCGGGCGAGCTTGAGGGTCACGCCGCCGACGCCGACCGGTCCGGCGGTCTGTGCGATGACGGTCACCGCGTGCGCGGCGGCATCGAGCAGCGCGCACAGCGCGGCGACCAGTCCCCAGCAGCCCATCGCGGCGGCCCCGGCGATCGCGAGCGGGACCAGGTAGTGACGCAGCGGGCGTCCGGCCGGGTCGGTGGTGTGCACGACGATCACAACAGGCTGGCCGGTGGCCTCCGCGCGGCGGTAGGCGTCGGCGGGGATGTGCGGAGCGGCGATCCCCGGCGGATCACGATGGGACATCAGCCCTCCTCAGGGGGCACAGAGCAGTCGGGAAAGGCGCAGGTAGAACACATGCCGAGCGAGGTGGGGATGACGTATCCCGCATCCCGCCGGCACTCCGGGCACATGCGGCGGGCCGTGTTGGCCTTGGCCAGAGCCGCCCACCGGGCCGGAGTCATCGGACGCACCGGCTTGGCCTGGTCGATGAGGTAGAGGTAGGCGACCAACGGGCCCCGGCGCCGCCGGGGCCGTTCGAGCTGCGCGGCCACGCCCTGACCGCCGGGCCGTAGCCCTCGGGCGCGGAGCTGGCGGTAGGTGGCGTAGCCGTCCGGCGCCAGGTGCCACCGAAAGACCGGCAGCGCGTCCATCAGGCGACGCGCTTCCACGCAGCGCGCAACCGGACCTCGCTGGCGGAGTGGCCAGCCGCGCGGAAGCGGGCGGCCATCTCCCGGTAGGACAGGGCCGGTTGTTCGCTGAGCCGGATGGAGTCGACCAGCGCGTCCAGCTCTCCGTCACTCAGGGCGGGTCCGGCCTCCAGCGCGGGAACCGGCTGAGTGGGCCCCCACACCGGGAGCTCCCAAGCGGATGCGACGCCGGGTGTGACGCGGGCCGTCACGCTGGTCAGCGCCCTGCCGGTACCCTCACCCTGCCTCGCCGTCTCCAGCGTCGACCATGCCCCGGCGAGGGTTTCGGCGGTCTTGGCCTGCACGCGTGCGACGCGGGCACCGGCCTGCGTCACGGCCGCAAGGCGCGTCTCCTCGGTCGCCGCTTCCGCCCGCAGCCGCGCACGCGCCACGGCCGCCTCATCGCGGGCCTCCTGCTGGATACCCGCGATGGCGTCCAGCGCGAGCGGGGTCAGTGCGGTGCGCTCCCACATACCGTGCACCAGCCACAACGCCTTGGCCGCGACCGGCAGCCACGCCACCGCCAGCCACGCGCCGACAGAATGGTCGGCGGTGAGCGCGTGAGCGATCAGCACACCGGTCGCGACGAGACCGAATGACCAGCCGACAGCCGTAACGGCGCGATTGTGGTCGCCCTGCGCCGCGAGACGGCGCTCATAGGCGAGGGTGGCCAGCCATCCCCCGTCGATGCCGAGGCCGACCACCAGGGCGACCGGCCACGGCATCGCGGTGCCCAGCCACATCACGACCACGGCCAGAGTCAGCACCATGGACACGGCCGTCATCGCCACGGCCGGAAGAACAGTCTTGGCACTCATCACCGGCCCTCCCGCCACGGGAAGGGGTGGATGCGGTGCGCGGCGCGGAAGACGCGCAGGGCCACCCCGGCGGGGGCGTCGGGCTTGGCGACCGGGCGAGCGCCGGTGATCGAGGCCAGCAGGCGGGTGGCGTGCAGCTCGCAGCCGTCGGCGCCCGCGTTCTGCGAGTCCAGGACGGTCACGACGACCGGGCCGTCGCACGGCGTCGGGTCCTCCGGGTGCGCGGCCGGACACCGCACGGTGCTGTCGCCGGGCGTCTCGTCAACCATCTCGATCAGCCGCTCCACAGCGACCTCAAGACGGCCGATCATGCGCGCCACGGCACAGCCGTCCAGCAGGTCTACACGCTCAGCAGCCGCCAATGTCTGACGGGCGGCCTCGATGGTGCAGCGGTCGTACTCGGTGAGGTCGAGGCGAGACATCAGGCAACACCCCCCGGCACGGTCGCGCGGTTGACCAGCGCAACCCGCGCGGCCAGCGCCCGGCGGCGGGCCCGGCGGATACGCCGCGCGTCCAGCTCGGTCGGCGCGCGGTCCAGGGTGATGATCTGAGCGTCCAACAGGTCGACGTCCGCCAGGATCACGGGCATCTCCCGCTCGATCGCGTCCAGCTCCGCGTCCGTCGGCTCCATGAAGTCGGCGAACGCGGTAACAGCGTCCGCAACCGTGGCAATGTGTTCCATGGGTCGTGTTCTCCCTTGCAGGTGGAACGGCCCGACAGCGGTCCCGGGTCTAGCCACCCGGGGCCGCACGCCGTTGAAGTCGGAATGTCCGGCTCCCCTCAGCGCTGCTCGTGCGAGACGAGCAGCGGAGGCAACCGGCCGCAGCACTTGAGCTGCGGAAAGTCGAAAACAGGCTTGTACTCGCACGCGGGCCGGAGCCCGCGCACTTCATCGGCACGCTGTTGAGTTCTCAAGGAACAGTCGCTGCCTTCGTACTCACCCTCGCGGGCTTTCCTCCGGGCGCTGTCAGTACAGGAGTGCACACTTGAAGGTGTTGTACCACCTGTCCAGCTTGTTGGTACAAGCTGACGTAGTGATGCTGCACCCACGGACAGTGAGTCGTCAAGGGGGTTGGCCCACATGTACCAACAAGTTGCGCGAGTGCGTCATGATGAGGGCATGAACAAGCAGCCGAAGTACCGGCAAGTCGCCGATGCCCTACGCCGCGAGATCGACAACGGCACGTTCCCGCCGGGGTCGCGGCTGCCCTCCGAGAACGACCTACAGCAGCGGTTCGACGCGTCCCGGAACACCGTCCGCAACGGGCTGAGCCTGCTGGTCAGCGAGGGACTACTGACGTCCAGCCAGGGGCTCGGCTATGAGGTCAAGTCTCACGAGGTGTTCGAACTCAATGCGTCCCGGTTCGAGAATCTGAACTTCCCGCAGAACGGGGACTCGTACAACACCGACGTCACCAACGCGGGTCGACGGCCGCACCAGACGTTCCGGGTCGAGATGCTGCCAGCGCCGGAGGAGATCGCCCAGCGTCTGAACATCACGACAGGCACGAAGGCGGTATTGCGGTTTTGTCATCGCTATGTGGACGACGTCCCTTGGTCGACGCAAGCGACCTACTACCCATCGTGGCTGGTCGACGCGTCGCCGCGACTTGCCGAGCCAGGAGACATCGAAGAGGGAACCACGCGGTACCTAGCGGCTCAAGGCATTGAGCAGATCGGGTACTTCGACGAGATCGCCGCGCGCATGCCGACACCGGAGGAAGCTCGACTGTTGGAGATCGGCGCTGGAGTTCCGGTGCTGCTTTGGACGCGTACCGGCTACTCCGAGGACCGGCCCATCCGGTGCACCATCACCACCTTCCGGGGCGACCTCAACCGGATGAACTACGAGATCGGCGACCTGACCGCCCGAAGCGAGAACGAGCCTCAGTGAGAATCATCCCCGCCCGCCCAGACGACGTCTCCAGGCTGCTGGCATTCCGTGAGGAGGCCGCAGCTTGGCTTTCCCGTCTCGGTACCGACCAGTGGCGACGCCCCTATCCTGCTGACAAGCTACTGGAGACCATCGAGGCAGGTACCGTCTTCATGGCTGTGGACGGCGATGCGACGGTCGCGACCATCACTCTGACTCCTGATGCAGAGGCAGGACTCTGGACAGAGCAGGAACTCTCAGAGCCTTCTCTGTTCATCAACAAGCTCACGGTGGCGCGTACGCATGCCGGGGCGAACGTCGGGGGGCGCCTGCTCGATTGGGCGGGGGATCGGGCTTACCGGGCCGGAGCCAAGTGGCTCCGTCTGGACGCGTGGACGACAAACGAGGGGCTTCAGGCGTACTACCTTCGGCAAGGCTTCGAGCATGTTCGGACAGTCCTTGAGGGAGTGGCCGTGAACGGCGGCCCTCGGGTATCTGGCTGGCTTGCTCAGCGTCCAACACGTCCTGCCGAGCACGGTTTCACCGACGAAACTCGCATGCCATGACGAGGCTGCTCCTCTTCGTGAGTGAGTGCCCGGGGCGACTCTGCCGGGCCCTCTGTGGAACCTCTGTGGAACCTCCGAGGTCAACCACCAACGACCGACAACGACCACCAACGACCGCCCGACCGCAGGTCAGTTGAGGTGAGCACCCCCGCTGACCAGCCCCAAAAATCGGGCGGTCGAAACCCAGGGCAAGAAGAAGTAGGCATTGCGATCATGCCCCCGACCTGCGCTCATGGCGCGGATCGGGGGCATTTTCGAACTCATCTCGCGCGTAAGGAAGTTGGCTGGCAGTCGATGGCTTCACCAACCCGAGGAGAAGCCAGGGTTAAGTGATGGGTCGGGTCGGCGACAGTGCACAACCCCTCACACGCCCCCTCTGTCTGCTGCAGGTGAAGTCACCACCCGATGCATCAAACGTGGGGGGAAACCACACCATGCGCCTACGCGCCACTGTCACCGCCGCCGCCGCCACCGCCGCTGCCCTCAGCGCCGCCCTCGCCGTTACCGCTCTCGCCGTCCCGGCCGCCGGGGTCGAGCGGGACGACTCGCCCACGACGTTCAGAGACATCCAGGTCAATCAGAACCGCGACTACACCGTTGTCGTCGGGGCCACCCGGAAGGTCGCGTTCCTGGTCTCCGCGACGGTCAGCGACCCGTCCGGTGTCGAGAGCGTGTCGTACGAGCTGTGGCACGGAGCGAGCCCGGCGGAAGCCGACGGGCGCATGGAGCAGGCCGGGTTCGACCGCTGCGTGAAGATCAACGAGACCACGTCCAAGTGCCAGGCCGTCATGGTCGCCGACCCGTACGACAACCTCCGCAGCAACGCCCTCGCCGGTGTCTGGGTCGTGAGCGCCGTGGCCGTCGACGGCGCGGGCAACGTCACCCGTGAGGACGACGAACCATGGCCGGCCCGCATCAAGCGCCAGACCCACCTGTCCCAGGCCGACGCCACCCCCGAGCCGGTGAGGAAGGGCCAGAACCTCACGGTCAGGGCCCGGATGATCGTCGCCAGCTGGGAGCAGCACAAGGAGGTGCCCCTCATCGGGCATCAGGTGCTGCTCCAGTTCCGCAAGGGCACGAGCGGCGCCTTCACCACGCTGAAGAAGGTCAAGACCGACCGGAACGGCTGGGCCACGGCCACCGTGCAGGCGACGGCGGACGGCGAGTACCGCTACGACTTCGCGGGTACGTCCCTCACCCAGGCCAGGTCCGGCCGGGCCGACTTCGTCGATGTGAAGTGAGCCCGGACCGGTGAAGCGGGCCTGCCTGCCGCGTCCTCAGACCGTCAGCGGCACCGGGTGGATCTCATCGGCCTTGTGCCCGGCGCGCTCGTGGATGCGCTGGACCGCTTCGGCCGAGGGCGCCTCGGAGAGGCAGTAGACGACACCGGCCTCGGGGTCGGCCCACGCCTTCTCGAAGTGCACGTGCTCGTCCTTCTCTATGGCGAGGTCGGCGTTGTGGGCCTCGCGCAGTTGGTCGGCCGTGACGCCCTTCATGTTGTGGTGTACGTCCATGAACCGAGCCATGCCTCGCACCTCCTCATGATCCTCGGACGCCCTGTCCTCGGAGTGTGTTCGCCGTGCTGCTCCTTCCATGCTGCGCCCGTCCGGAAGGAGCAGCACGGCGAAGGGCCCCGGCACCCGCGGCCCGTGAAACAGCCCGCGGCCGGTGATTGCCCTGCGCCCCGTGAATGCCCGCCGCCTGATCGATCAGGTCCATTGCTTGGACAGCCCATAGCCAGCAGGTATCACTGATGCTACAAATGCCCCCATGTCTGACCGATTCGGTCGGTTTGAGCGGATCTCGCTTCGCTCGCTGGCCGGCAAGAGCCCCCGAAGCGTCGCCGGCCAGGTGTTCGTGCTCCAGGTGGCGCTGGTCGTGCTGCTCGTGGTCAGTGGTGTCGTCGCCCTCATTCTGCAGTCGAGCCGGGAAACGCGGACCGAGGCGAAGCGCCGTTCCATAGCCGTGGCGCAGACGTTCGCGCACTCCCCGGGCGTCCTGGGGGCACTGAAGGCATCCGACCCGTCGAAGGTGCTCCAGCCGCTCACCGAGGCGGGCCGCAGCACCGCGGGCGTGGACTTCATCGTGGTCATGGACACCAAGGGGATCCGCTACACCCACCCCCTGCCGGACCGGATCGGAAAGCGGTTCGTGGGCACGATCGAGCCGTCCCTGGCGGGCAAGGTGTACACCGAGAGCGTCCACGGCCCGCTGGGCGACGAGGTCCAGGCGACCGTTCCGATCAACGACACCGACGGCAAGGTGACCGCCCTCGTCTCCGCCGGGCTGAAGGTCAAGAACGTGACCAGCGAGGTGAAGCGGCAACTGCCGATCATCCTGGCCGCCGGGGCCGGAGCGCTCGTGGTGTCGACGGCGGGCACGGCGCTGGTGAGCAGAAGGCTGCGCCGCCAGACGCACAGCCTGGCCGCCCACGAGATGAACCGCATGTACGAGCACCACGACGCCGTGCTGCACTCCGTGCGCGAGGGCGTGCTCATCATCGACGACGACGGAAGGCTGCAACTGGCGAACGACGAGGCCAGGAGGCTGCTGGAGCTGTCCCCGGACGCCGAGGGACGGCACGTCGGGCAGCTGCCCGGTCTCGAGGACGAAATGGTGGACCTGCTCGTCTCCGGACGCGAGGCCACCGACGAGGTGCACTTCGCGGGCGAACGGCTGCTGGCGATCAACCAGCGGCACACGGACCAGGGCCCCCGCCCCGCGGGAACAGTGGTGACCCTCCGCGACACCACCGAGCTGCAAGCGGTCTCGGGCAGGGCGGAGACCGCACGTGAGCGGCTCAAGCTGCTGTACGACGCGGGGCTGGGCGTCGGCACCACCCTCGACGTGGCCCGCACGGTCGATGAGCTGGCGCGGATCGTCGTTCCCCGGTTCGCCGACTTCGTCACCGTGGACCTGGCCGACGGCGTCGTACAGGGCGAGGAGCCGGCCCCCACCGCGACCGACATGCGCCGGGTCGCCGTGCACGGCATCCGGGACGACCATCCCCTCTACGAACAGGGCCGGGTGATCGACTTCCTGCCCTCCACACCCCAGGCACGCGGCTACGGCACCGGCCGCTCCGAGCTGGTGCCCGACCTGACGACCGCGCCCGGCTGGCAGGCGCAGGACCCGGAACGCACCTGGCAGATCCTCGACTACGGCATCCACTCGCTCATCGCCGCCCCGATCCAGGCCCGCGGTGCCGTACTGGGCATGGTCAACTTCTGGCGCACCAAGCAGCACGAACCGTTCGACGAGGAGGAGCTGTCGCTGGCCGACGAGCTGGTGGCGCGTGCCGCGGTCAGCATCGACAACGCCCGCCGGTTCACCCGCGAGCACGCCGTCGCGGTCACCCTCCAGCGCAGCCTGCTGCCGCGGGCCCTGCCCGAGCAGAGCGCCCTGGACGTCGGCTCCCGCTACATCCCGGCCCAGTCGGGGGTGAGCGGGGACTGGTTCGATGTGATCCCGCTGCCGGGGAGCCGGGTGGCACTGGTCGTCGGCGACGTCGTCGGCCACGGTCTGCACGCGGCGGCGACGATGGGCCGGCTGCGCACCGCGGTGCACAACTTCTCCACGCTCGACCTGCCGCCCGACGAACTGCTGAGCCACCTCGACGACCTCGTCGGCCGTATCGACCAGGACGAGGCCCGCGCGGAGACGGCCGCGGAGGTCGTGGGCGCCACCTGCCTCTACGCGATCTACGACCCCGTGACGCGCCGCTGCGTCATGGCGCGGGCGGGCCACCCGGCGCCCGCACTGGTCCGCCCCGACGGCGAGGTCAGCTACCCCGACCTGCCGGGCGGGCCGCCGCTCGGCCTCGGCGGCATGCCGTTCGAGACGGCCGAACTCGACCTCGCCGACGGCACCCAGCTCGTCCTCTACACCGACGGCCTCATCGAGGACCGCACGCGCGACCTGGACGTGGGCCAGGAGCTGCTGCGCAAGGCACTGGCGGGCCGCCCCGACCGGGCGCCGGAGGAGAGCTGCCAGGCGGTGGTGGACGAACTGCTTCCCGCCGGCCCCAAGGACGACGTCGCCCTGCTCATCGCCCGCACCCGGGCGCTGCCGCCCGACCAGGTCGCCGACTGGGACGTGCCGCCCGACCCGTCGGCCGTGTCGGGGATGCGCGAAGCCGTCTCGGGCAAGCTGGAGGAATGGGGCCTGGCCGAACTCGGCTTCGCCATGGAACTCGTCCTGAGCGAACTGATCACCAACGCCATCCGGTACGGCTGCGAACCGATCCACGTACGGCTGATCCGCGACCGCACGCTGATCTGCGAGGTCTCCGACGCCAGCAGCACCTCACCGCATCTGCGCTATGCCGCGACGACCGACGAGGGAGGCCGGGGCCTGTTCCTGGTCTCGCAGATGACCGAGCGCTGGGGCACGCGGTACACCGCACAGGGCAAGGTGATCTGGGCCGAACAGGCACTGCCGTAGGAAGAGCGGCACGACGGCGGCACGACGAAGGGCCCCGGCCGTCGCGCCGGGGCCCCTCGTCGTCGTACGAGATCCACGGCGTCGTACGCCGCGGCCTCGCCGTGTCCTACACCCTCACCCGCACTGGCAGGGATTCCCGGACTGGCACCCGCACCCGCACCCCGAGCCGCAGCCGCAGGCGCCGAAGAGCGGGAGGCTCCTGATGTCGGCGGGCTGCTCGGTCGGGCGTTCCTGGGTGGGGTCGGGCGTCGTGCCGGGGGTGCTGGGGGATTCGGCCATGGTCCCTCCTCGGGGCTGGTGCCTGTGCCCATTCCATGCCCGCTCCGCCAGGCGCATCAACGGCGCACGGAGGCCCGAGCGGTGCCCGGCCCGAGCCCCCGGCACGAAGCGGGCTACGCCCCCTCCACTCCTGAAACCGGCTGGATGTCCGGCTGGATGTCGGCCTGGAGCTCATCCGCGTGCTCACCCGTCACCAGGTAGACCACCCGCTTCGCGACCGCCACCGCGTGGTCGGCGTACCGCTCGTAGTAGCGGCCGAGCAGCGTCACGTCGACCGCCGTCTCGATGCCGTGCTTCCAGCGCTCGTCCATCAGGTGCTGGAAGAGCGTGCGGTGGAGGAGGTCCATCTCGTCGTCGTCCTGCTCCAGCTGCATCGCGAGGTCGACGTCCTTCGTGACGATCACCTCGGCCGCCTTCGCCATCAGGCGCTGAGCGAGCTGGCCCATCTCCAGGATCGTGGCGTGCAGGTCCTGCGGCACCGCGCGCGCCGGGTAGCGCAGCCGCGTGAGCTTCGCCACGTGCTGGGCCAGGTCGCCCGAGCGCTCCAGGTCCGCCGACATACGGAGCGAGGTGACGACTATCCGGAGGTCCGTCGCCACCGGCTGCTGGCGCGCCAGCAGGGCTATGGCCCGGGCCTCCAGTTCGTGCTGGAGGTCGTCGACCTTCTGGTCGCCCTCGATCACGCTCTCGGCCAGCTTCAGGTCGGAGTCGAGGATCGCCGCCGTGGCGCGTCCGATCGCCGACCCGACCAGTCGGGCCATCTCCACCAGACCGTCGCCGATCGAGTCCAGTTCCTCGTGGTACGCGTCCCGCATCAGGGTCCCTCTCTTACGTCTGCCTCGGGGGTTCCGGGGGCCAGGAGACTGTCGTCGGACCGGCAGCCCTGTCGTTGATTCGGACCGGCAGTCCTACGGTCAGGACCTCCGACAGTAGGACCGTCGTGAAAACGACAGTCGGACTGTCGTGAAACCGCCAGTGCGATCTCTACGCTAAACCGATGGTGTGATCTACGCGCAGAACCGGCTGTACGAACCCCACGCCCTCACGATCCGGGCTCTACGCGTCCGTTTCCGCCACCCCAAATGAACCAACACTGGCTCCAAGGTGAACTCTGGGCGACGAGTGTTCGAGCTCGCACTCCGACGGCTGTGGGCACGGCCCGCGACATGCCTAACCTGGGTGCATGGACGTGAACGCGGCGGTCGCCGCAGCGGCAGCGATCGCCGGGGTTCTCACCGGCGTAATCGCCATGCTGGCGTTCCGCTGGAGCGAACGCGACCTGAAGCGACCCA
This sequence comes from Streptomyces sp. NPDC111802, assembly GCF_055634335.1. Taxonomy (NCBI): domain Bacteria; kingdom Bacillati; phylum Actinomycetota; class Actinomycetes; order Kitasatosporales; family Streptomycetaceae; genus Streptomyces; species Streptomyces sp. NPDC111802. The sequence goes on from NZ_JBVKCZ010000011.1 coordinate 25,824, forward strand.
CCCGGACCTCTCTGCACACCGACCCGGTCCTGCCTCCCGGCGTGGACACGGTCCTGTCGGTGCTGCGCTCCTCCGCGGTGGTGCTCGACGAGGGGGACGCGGTCGTCAAGGCCAGCTCGGCGGCGTACGCCCTCGGTCTGGTGCGCGGCGGCAAGCTCTCCGTCGAGCCCATGCTCCAGATGGCCCGGGACACCAGACGTGACGGTGAGATACGACAGGTCGAGCTGGATCTGCCCAGGCGTGGCACCGGACGCGGCGAGGCCCTCGCCGTGTCCGCCCGTGTCGCGCCCCTCGGCTCCCGTCTCGTCCTGCTCCTCGTCGAGGACCTCACCGAGGCCCGGCGCATAGAGGCGGTCCGGCGTGATTTCGTCGCCAATGTGAGCCATGAGCTGAAGACGCCGGTCGGCGCGCTCTCCCTGCTGTCGGAGGCCGTCATGGACGCCTCCGACGACCCCGAGGCCGTGGAGCGCTTCGCGGGCCGTATGCAGATCGAGGCGACCCGGCTCACCAACCTGGTGCAGGAGCTCATCGACCTGTCCCGGGTGCAGAACGACGATCCGCTGGAGGACGCCGAACCCGTCCGCGTCGACGAGCTCGTCGCCGAGGCCATGGACCGCTGCCGGCACGCCGCCGGGACGAAGCAGATCACCATGGCCGCCGGTGGCACCGAGGAACTCAGCATCTGGGGCAACCGCGGCCAGCTCGCCGCCGCCCTCGGCAATCTCGTCGAGAACGCCGTCAACTACTCACCCGCCCGCACCCGCGTCGGCATCGCCGCACGCCGGCTCAGCGCCCCGGGCGGGGACCATATCGAGATCGCCGTGACCGATCAGGGCATCGGCATCTCGGAAAAGGACAAGGAGCGCATCTTCGAGCGCTTCTACCGCGTGGACCCGGCCCGTTCCCGTGCCACTGGTGGCACCGGCCTCGGTCTAGCGATCGTCAAGCACGTGGCCGCCTCGCACGGCGGGGAGGTCACGGTGTGGAGCTCCGAGGGACAGGGCTCCACGTTCACCCTGCGGCTGCCGGAGGCGGGTGCGGCCCGCGACCGCGCTCAGCAGCACCCCGATCTCGACGACGAGGCCGGGCAGTCCGCACCACCAGCTCCCCACGCATCCCCCACTTCCCCCGACTCACCCGCGTACGAAACGCTTTCCGCCCCGGAGGTCCTTCCGTGACCCGAGTGCTCGTCGTCGAGGACGAGGAGTCCTTCTCCGACGCCCTGTCGTACATGCTCCGCAAGGAGGGCTTCGAGGTCGCGGTCGCGACCACCGGGCCCGACGGACTCGACGAGTTCGAGCGCAACGGCGCCGACCTCGTCCTCCTCGACCTGATGCTGCCCGGCCTGCCGGGCACCGAGGTCTGCCGCCAGCTGCGCGGCCGTTCCAATGTCCCGGTGATCATGGTCACCGCCAAGGACAGCGAGATCGACAAGGTGGTCGGCCTGGAAATAGGAGCCGATGACTACGTCACCAAGCCGTTCTCCTCGCGCGAGCTGGTCGCCCGTATCCGGGCCGTCCTGCGCCGTCGCGGTGAGCCGGAGGAGGTGACGCCGGCCGCCCTGGAGGCGGGCCCCGTCCGGATGGACGTGGACCGCCATGTGGTCACGGTCTCCGGCTCCAAGGTCGACCTTCCGCTGAAGGAGTTCGACCTGCTGGAGATGCTGCTGCGCAACGCGGGCCGCGTGCTGACCCGTATGCAGCTCATCGACCGCGTCTGGGGTGCCGACTACGTCGGTGACACCAAGACCCTCGACGTCCACGTCAAGCGTCTGCGCGCCAAGATCGAGCCGGACCCGGGCGCGCCGCGGTACCTGGTGACGGTGCGTGGCCTCGGCTACAAGTTCGAGCCGTAAACCCGGCTACGACGAGAAGGGCGGGGCCTCCGCAGAGGTCCCGCCCTTCGTCGTACGGCTGCTCAGTGACCGGCTGCCGACTGCGAGGCGCTGTCGGACGGGGTCGCCGCACCGGTACCGGCCTCGGCGCCGGCGCCCGGCGTCTCGCTCGTGGATGCCTCGCCGGTCGGCGTGGCCCCGGCGCCCTCGCCCGGGGTCGCGCTCGGCGAGGACGTCGTACCCGGCGCCGACGGGACCTCGGTCGGCCCCCAGCTCTCGAAGTAGTGTTCGGCCGGAACGACGAACGCACGCAGGCTCACATCACCGGTCTTGCTGAAGGTGAAGGTGATCTTCTGGGCGTTGCCGTCCCGGATCGCCTCACGGCTGCCGGGCAGCACGGCGGAGGCGTTGTCCTTGCCGCCGAGGATCAGCGAGCCACCGGCCGGGATGGTCAGGCTGCCACCCTTGGCGGGCTTGAGCTCCGCGGTCTTGTCGGTGTCGTCGACCTTGATGGCGTCCAGCGTTTGGGCGGTCTTGCCGGAGTTGAACAGGGTCGCGGAGACCGCGGCCGGGCCGGTGGACTCCAGGTCGGGCTGGGTGATGACGATGGCGTTCTGGATCTTGATGTCGCCGACCGAGGTGGCCGCGTTGTCCGGCTTGATCTCCAGCGTCTGGCTGTTGTTGCCGGCGGCGCACGCACCGAGCGACGTGATCGAGAACGCGATGGCGGCCGCGGCGAGTGCACCGCGTCGAAGGCTGCTGCTCACGGCGGCGGCAACTCCTTGACTCGAACGGGCGGGCGCGTAAAGCCGCCCTAAGTGTCTGTCAGCGGCCTTAGGTTACCGAGCCGTTCCGGCGCGACCGCACCCGACCCTCCCCTCGGCGACCGAAGTGCCGCCGAAGTACCTCTTCCACCACCCGGCTCTTCACCCACAAGTGACCCGGGAGTCACATTGCGATCCCGCTCGTCCGTCATTCACATAAGCCCCTCGCAAGCGCTCCCGCAAAATTTCCGTGAAGGAATGTGCGGCCCTCCCGGAATTGATCACCGATCGCACCGCCGACCTGGCCGTGATCAATTCCCGGAATCGTCCGGTACCCGACTCGGGACGCCGAACGGAGTAGCGGAAGTCGCACACTTGGAACCGGACATATGTGTACGTTCGGCCACTCGGACGTGCCGCCGGATGTGTGTAACGTGCCCGTTTCTCCTTGCCCGCAGAGCCGCTCTCACCTGCGAATACCTTCTTCCGGTCGGCCCGCGAAGCACGTTCCTGTTGGAGTTGTCAAGCCCCGAGATATGCCCTGACCTGCGAAAACGCCATTCAGAACCCGCAGTTTCCGTGTTACCCTGGATAGCCACGGAAGGGGTACCTGTCACATGACGTTCAAGGTTGGCGACACCGTGGTCTATCCCCATCACGGGGCCGCGCTGATCGAGGCTATCGAAACTCGCCAGATCAAAGGCGTGGACAAGACCTACTTGGTGCTGAAGGTCGCCCAGGGTGACCTGACGGTACGTGTGCCAGCGGACAATGCGGAGTTCGTCGGCGTGCGTGATGTGGTCGGTCAGGACGGGCTGGACCGGGTCTTCGAGGTGCTGCGCGCGCCGTACGCCGAGGAGCCCACGAACTGGTCCCGTCGTTACAAGGCAAATCTGGAGAAGCTCGCCTCCGGCGATGTCATCAAGGTCGCGGAAGTCGTGCGTGACCTGTGGCGTCGTGAGCGCGAGCGCGGACTCTCCGCCGGTGAGAAGCGCATGCTCGCCAAGGCCCGCCAGATCCTGGTGAGCGAACTCGCCCTCGCGGAAAACACCAACGAGGACAAGGCCGAGGCCCTGCTCGACGAGGTCCTCGCGTCCTGACGCGGTCCATCCGCCTCGTTCAGCACAGCGCTGAGTGATTTCAAAAAAGTGCCGCGGTGCCCGATGACGTAATTGCTGTCGCCGGGCGCTGCGGCATGTTCGCGCACAGACGCCGTACGTCCTGCTTCGGGTGCCCCCGATACTTGATGTGCCGGGCCCGGGCAGCATGCTCGACCGCTGTCACGGAAGGGTGCGGTCAAGGCGTCGCGCCCGGCACGCTGTGGCCATACCCAAGTAGGCCGAGCACACAAACCTGACAGGAACCGATGTCTGACGATTCGCGCCCTTCGCTCTCGGAAGTCCGCGCCGGAACCTCCGCCGGCTCCCGTACGGCCGTGGTGATTCCGGCCGCGGGACGGGGTGTACGCCTGGGTCCGGGCGCGCCCAAAGCGCTTCGCACGCTGAACGGCACGCCCATGCTCATCCACGCCGTCCGCGCGCTGGCCGCGTCCCGCGCGGTCTCCCTGGTGGTCGTGGTCGCCCCGCCCGACGGCGCGGCCGAGGTCAAGTCGCTGCTCGACGCGCACGCGCTGCCCGAGCGCACCGACTTCCTGGTGGTCCCCGGCGGCGAGACCCGCCAGGAGTCCGTCCGGCTCGGCCTGGACGCGCTGCCGCCGGACTACGACATCGTCCTGGTGCACGACGCGGCCCGCCCGCTGGTGCCGGTGGACACGGTGGACACGGTGATCGAGGCGGTACGCGACGGCGCGCCGGCCGTCGTACCCGCGCTGCCGCTCGCCGACACGGTCAAGGAGGTCGAGCCCGCGAGGACCCCCGGGGACCCGGAGCCGGTGGTGGCCACCCCGGTGCGCGCCCGACTCCGTGCCGTGCAGACGCCGCAGGGCTTCGACCGCGCCACGCTGATCCGTGCGCACGAGACGGTGACGCACGACGTCACCGACGACGCGAGCATGGTCGAGCAGCTCGGGCTGACGGTCGTGGTGGTCCCCGGCCACGAGGAGGCCTTCAAGGTCACGCGCCCGCTGGACCTGGTCCTGGCGGAGGCGGTCCTGGCCCGCCGGAGGCTGAACGATGGCTTCTGAGCAGGTCATGCCGCTGCCCCAGGTCGGCATCGGCACCGACATCCACGCCTTCGAGGAGGGCCGCGAGCTGTGGTGCGCGGGCCTGAGGTGGGAGGGCGAGGGCCCGGGACTCGCCGGCCACTCCGACGCGGACGTCGTCGCCCACGCCGCCTGCAACGCCCTCTTCTCGGCGGCCGGCCTCGGCGACCTGGGTCAGCACTTCGGCACGGGGCGCCCCCAGTGGTCGGGCGCCTCCGGCGTCGTACTCCTCACCGAGGCCGCCCGGGTCGTGCGCGAGGCGGGCTTCCGCATCGGCAACATCGCGGTCCAGGTGGTCGGCCCCCGCCCGAAGATCGGCAAGCGCCGCGACGAGGCGCAGAAGATCCTGTCGGAGGCGGCCGGAGCCCCGGTGTCGGTATCCGGCGCGACCACGGACGGCCTCGGCTTCCCGGGCCGCGACGAGGGCCTGATGGCGGTGGCGACGGCGCTGGTGGTGCGGGTCGGCTGAGGCGGCCGGGCACCGCCCGCGGCCGGTAAACGGTCGAACCGCCATAAGGCACCAGGCACACCCACCGGCCCACTACCCTGGTGTCGTGACTATTCGCCTGTACGACACCAGCGCCCGGCAGATCCGTGACTTCACCCCGCTCAAGCCGGGCTGCGTCTCGATCTACCTCTGTGGCGCCACCGTGCAGGCCGCACCGCACATCGGCCACATCCGCTCCGGCCTCAACTTCGACATCATGCGCCGCTGGTTCACCTACCGCGGCTATGACGTGACGTTCATCAGGAACGTCACGGACATCGACGACAAGATCATCGCCAAGTCCGCCGACCAGAACCGCCCTTGGTGGTCCATCGGCTACGAGAACGAGCGCGCCTTCACCGACGGCTACACCGCCCTCGGCTGCCTCCCGCCGACGTACGAGCCCCGCGCCACCGGCCATGTCACCGAGATGGTCGAGATGATGCGCGGCCTCATCGAGCGCGGACACGCCTACGAGGCGGACGGCAGCGTCTACTTCGACGTCCGCTCCTGGCCCTCCTACCTGGAGCTGTCCCGGCAGGACCTCGACGAGATGCGGCAGCCCGCCGAGGAGGGCATCACCGGCAAGCGGGACCCGCGCGACTTCGCGATGTGGAAGGCCGCCAAGCCGGGCGAGCCCGACTGGGAGACGCCGTGGGGCCGGGGCCGGCCGGGCTGGCACCTGGAGTGCTCGGCGATGGCGCACAGGTACCTGGGCTCCGCCTTCGACATCCACGGCGGCGGACTCGACCTGATCTTCCCGCACCACGAGAACGAGATCGCCCAGGCCAAGGCCTACGGCGACGACTTCGCGCAGTACTGGGTGCACAACGCCTGGGTCACCATGAGCGGCGAGAAGATGTCGAAGTCGCTCGGCAACAGCGTGCTCGTGTCCGAGATGGTCAAGCAGTGGCGCCCGATCGTGCTGCGCTACTACCTGGGCACCCCGCACTACCGCTCCACCATCGAGTACAGCGAGGAGGCCCTGCGCGAGGCCGAGTCGGCGTTCGCGCGCATCGAGGGCTTCGTGCAGCGCGTGGTGGAGAAGGCCGGCGTCGTCGAGCCCGCCCCCGAGGTGCCGCTCGCCTTCGCCGAGGCGATGGACGACGACCTGGGCGTCCCGCAGGCACTGGCCGTCGTGCACACCACCGTCCGGCAGGGCAACAGCGCCCTGGCCGCCGACGACAAGGAAGCCGCCGTGGCGCGCCTCGCCGAGGTCCGCGCCATGCTCGGCGTCCTCGGTCTGGACCCGCTCGACGCGCACTGGGCCGGCGAGACCGACCGCGGCGACGACCTCCACGGCGTGGTCGACACCCTGGTCCGCATGGTCCTCGACCAGCGCGAGGCGGCCCGCTCCCGCAAGGACTGGGCCACCGCGGACGCCATCCGCGACCAGCTCGGCCAGTCGGGCCTCGTCATCGAGGACAGCCCACAGGGTCCGCGCTGGAGCCTGGGCCCACGCTGACGGAACTCGGCTTCCGGAAGATCGATTGTGCCGCCCGGCCTCCCGGGCGGCACACTTCATAGACGTACGTACGAACACCTCACGACAGACGGGTAGGTCATGGCCGCGAACAACCGCCGCATGTCCGGCAAGAAGGGCGCGCAGGTCGGCAGTGGCGGCCAGCGGCGCCGGGGCCTGGAGGGCAAGGGGCCGACGCCTCCGGCCGAGATGCGCAAGGGCCACGCCAAGCAGCGCGTGGCACAGGCGAAGGCGCGGCGCGCGCAGGGCGGCCGTCCGCCGGCCAGGCGCGGCGGCAAGGGCACCTCCGAGCTGGTCGTCGGCCGTAACCCGGTCGTCGAGGCGCTGCGCGAGGGCGTCCCGGCGTCGACCCTCTACGTCCAGCAGTTCATCGACAACGACGAGCGCGTCCGCGAGGCCCTCCAGCTCGCCGGCGAGCGCGGCGGCATCAACCTCATGGAGGCCCCGCGCCCCGAGCTGGACCGCATGACGAACGGCCTCAACCACCAGGGCCTGGTCCTGCAGGTCCCGCCCTACGAGTACGCCCACCCCGAGGACCTCGCCGACGCCGCCGCGGGCGAGGGCGAGGACGCGCTCATCGTGGCCCTCGACGGCGTGACGGACCCGCGCAACCTGGGCGCGGTCGTCCGCTCGGTCTCCGCGTTCGGCGGCCACGGAGTCGTCGTACCCGAGCGCCGCGCGGCGGGTATGTCGGCCGGCGCCTGGAAGACGTCGGCGGGCACGGCGGCCCGCACTCCGGTCGCCCGCGCCACGAACCTCACCCGTGCCCTGGAGGCGTACAAGAAGGCGGGCATCGTGGTCGTCGGCCTCGCCGCCAACGGTGAGGTCGAACTCGGCGACCTGGAGGCCCTGGAGGGTCCGGTGGTCATCGTGGTCGGCAGCGAGGGCAAGGGCCTGTCCCGCCTGGTCGGCGAGACGTGCGACTTCCGCGTACGCATCCCGATGCCGGGCGGCGCCGAGTCGCTCAACGCCGGTGTGGCGGCGGGCATCGTCCTGTACGAGGCGAACCGTCGACGCGTCTGAACAGGCATGCGTGGCGTCACCCGTGCGGGTTAATTCTGGTGACAGTGGTGCGACCTGCGCATCTTTGACGGGGTCCGGACAGATCGGACCGGTCAAAGCAGTGTCCTAACCTCACGTCACTCGGTTAGTTGAGCGTGGACACCAGAACACCCCGCACACCCACGGGGGACCGCTCGTCGGGATACGACGACGCTCCCGCGCTGAGCATGGTGAAGGTGCCGAGCGATCCGGCGCAGATCATCGTCAATCACGCGAGCTTCCGCGTGCTGCTGGGCGCGTCGACCGGGCGTGGCAAATCCCCGCAGATCGCACGGCACTTGAGCGCCACCGAGGACACCGCCCGCATCCCCGTCGTGGGCGCGGCCGGCAGAGCGGGCGTGGCTTCCGGCCCCCGCCGCCGGGTCGCCGTCTGGAACGGCACGTCCGCGCCCGACGACACCGGCGCACACCGCCTGCTCCAGGCCGTGCGGGACGGCAGTGTCCGCCACGGCGACGAACCGGCCCCGACCGGAGGCGGCACGCAGGTCATCCCGCGAGTCGACGTCGGCGGCGGCTATGACGGCCCGTACGGCGACGCCTACGACGACGAGATGGCGCAGACGGTCGAAACGCCGATCGTGGGGCCGCAGCGCACGCATGAGTCCCTCGAGACCAGACTGCTGCCGAACATGCGCACGGTCGAGAGCGCGTACGACGAGGAGTTCGCGTACGCGCCCGAGGAGTTCGAGCAGGCGGAAGGCGAGGACGACACCGGCACGCCGCCCAAGCGTCCCGGCGACGACCCGGCGCGGCACGCGTACTACCCGGGCCGTCGTATGAACCTCGGCGTGGTCCTGCTCCCTCTCCGGGTCTTCCTCGGCTTCATCTCGATCTACGCCGGCATGGGCAAGCTGTGCGACCCCGTCTACTTCGACGGCGGCAAGCGCGGCTCCATGGTCAAGTGGCTGAACACGCTGCACCCCTGGGAAGTGGCGGAGCCACTGCGCCAGTTCGCGCTGGAACACCCGGTGGGCTCCGGCCTGGTCATCGCGTTCTTCCAGGTCATCGTGGGCGTCCTCACGGTCCTGGGGTGCTGGCAGCGGGTCGCGGCGGTCGTCGGCGCCCTGCTGTCCGCGGCGCTCCTGGTCACCGTCAGCTGGAAGAGCGTCCCGGCCTACGACGCCCCGGACATCATCTATCTCGCCGCGTGGTCCCCGCTGATCATCGCCGGTGCCCCCGTCTACTCCATCGACGGCCGCCTCGCGGGCATGGCCTGGCGACGCCTGGGCCCCCGCTCCGACATCTGGGAGCTGCGCAACTACGTCCTGCGCCGTGGCGCCCTGGTCACGGCGATCGTCACCGGCCTGACCCTCCTGATCGGCTCCCTGCTGGGGGGCGCGGTCCGCGACGCCGACCGCGTGGTGGTTCCCGGCCCCGGCGAGGCACCGCGCAACGAACTCCCGGGTTCGCCCCTGCCGGAGGAGTCGCAGAGGCAGCGTGACAAGACGCCGTCGGCCTCCAACTCGCCCAGTCAGGGCGCGACCTCGGGGGCGGCCACGCCGTCCGGCGCGGCGGCCACGCCGGGCGCCACCAGCGACGCGGGCACGACCGGCGCGGGCACGCCCAGTCAGACCCAGGGCACGGAGGGCCAGGCCCCGCCCCAGCAGACCACCCCCGCCGACGAGGCCCCCAGCACCACCACCGGCCCCACCTCCGGAGGCCCCACCTCCGGCGGCGGCTCCACGGGCGGCTCCGGAGACGACGAACCGGGCCTGGTAGGTGGCCTGTTGGGGTGAACGGGCCGATGGACGGCCTACTCGGCACCAACCCCACCGGCTGACACGACGAGGGGCCCCGGACAGCATTCCGTCCGGGGCCCCTCGTCATGGCCCTTGAGCTACACACCGACGTCGAGAAGGCGGTGCACCCCGCCCCCGCCGGCGCCCGGGCTCAGCGCCCCAGAGCCGCCAGCTCCTTCGCCGCCTCCGTCAGATCCTTCGCCGTGTCGATGGCGCGCCAGTAGGCACCCTGAGGGATCGGGAACCCGGCCAGCCGCCGCTCGCGGGCCAGGTGGGGAAACGTCGTACGTTCGTGGTCGCCGCGCTCGGGAAGCAGGTCGGCGAAGGCGGGCGAGAAGACGTACACACCCGCGTTGATCTCGAACGTCGACGGCGGAGACTCGATGAAGTCCGTGATGTGCCCGAAGCCGTCCGTCTGCACCGCACCCCACGGAAGGCGCGGCCGCGCCAGAGCGAGCGTCGCCTCGGCGTCCCGCTCGGTGTGGAAGTCCGCCATGTCCCGCAGCGAGAACCGCGTCCAGATGTCCCCGTTCGTGGCGTACCACGGCTTCTCGGGGTGCGGCAGATGCGCCGCCGCGTACTTCAGCCCGCCACCCCGCCCGAGCGGCTCCGTCTCGACGACAGTCGTGACCCGCACCGGAAGATCGGCCGACTTCAGCCAGTCCTGCAGCACCTCGGCGAGATGACCGCAGCTGATCACCACATCCGTCACCCCCTCCTCGGCCAGCCAGGAAAGCTGATGGCCGATGATCGGCGTCCCCGTACCGGGGATCTCGACCATCGGCTTGGGCCGGTCGTCGGTGTAGGGGCGCAGCCGGGACCCCTGGCCTCCGGCCAGGATGACGGCTTGAACGGGGCGGGACGCGGCGTTCGGATCAGTCATGCCCGAACTGTACGCGGCGCCCCGCTCACGGCATTCGCCGGCAACCGTTCCTTGAAGTAGCCCCGAGGGCTATCCGTGGGCCGTGGCGACACCCGAGGCGAACGCCGTGTCGCACACGGGCCTGGAGTACGACTGAGCCCGCGTCGGACCGTACACGCGAACCGCCGCCCGTCCGAGGGCGCGGGCGATCGACGCGCAGTGCCGGGCGAGGGACGGCCGCTCGTCGACGGCCTGCTGGAGGTGGGTGAGGGCGACGCCCGGGTCCTTCTCCTGCAGCTCGGTCAGCAACTGGTCGCGCAGCACGTCCTGCGGGGCGCGCGGGGCGGCGTGCTTGGCGTCACCCGCGCTCGAGACGTCGGTCGCGGTGAGCACCGAGTCCGCGGGGTCCCCCGACCAGTTGACCCGGGTGACCGCGAGGGTCCCGGAGAGCACCAGGACAACGGGCAGGACAAGGGCGATGGTGCGGCCGAGCTGGCGGGCAGGGCCCCGGTGGCCGCGTCGTGTCTGTTGGGTGGTGGAGTGCTTCACGCGAGTGAGGGTAGCGTTCGGTGCTGATATGGCGACATTTAGTCACCGGTTCGGGGGACGAAGAGGCACTCAAACTACGGTGGCGTGTTGACGAACAGCGCTCGAAATGACCGGTATGCCGGGGTATTTGTCGACAACGAGAAGGGCCCCGCAGCGCTCTGCGGGGCCCTCTTCGTCAACCCGGGTGAATTACCCGGGGTTGTACTGCCGGTTTGTCCTCGGATGCGCTCAGTCGGAGAGCCGCTCACCCGTGGAGGTGGAGAACACGTGAGTCTCACCGGAACGCGGGACGATGTGCAGCGTGCTGCCCTTCTCCGGCACGTCACGGCCGCTGACGCGGACGACGAGGTCCTTGGAGTCCTCGCCCATCTTGGCGGTGCCGTAGACGTACGCGTCGGCGCCGAGCTCCTCGACCACGTTGACGGTGACCGCGAGACCCTGGTCGGAGTCGGCGCCGGCCACGTCGAAGTGCTCGGGGCGGACGCCGACGGTGACGGTCTTGTCGGGGGCGGCGGCGAGCGCGTCCCGGTCGACCGGCACGACGGAGTTGCCGAACTTCACACCGCCGTCGGTGATCGGGACCTCGACCAGGTTCATGGCCGGGGAGCCGATGAAGCCGGCGACGAAGAGGTTGGCCGGGCGGTCGTACATGTTGCGCGGGGTGTCGACCTGCTGGAGCAGACCGTCCTTGAGGACCGCCACCCGGTCACCCATCGTCATGGCCTCGACCTGGTCGTGGGTGACGTAGACGGTGGTGATGCCGAGACGGCGCTGGAGCGAGGCGATCTGCGTACGGGTCGAGACGCGGAGCTTGGCGTCCAGGTTGGACAGCGGCTCGTCCATGAGGAAGACCTGCGGCTCACGCACGATGGCGCGACCCATGGCGACACGCTGACGCTGACCACCGGAGAGCGCCTTCGGCTTGCGGTCCAGGTACTCCGTGAGGTCGAGGATCTTCGCGGCCTCCTCGACCTTCTTGCGGATCTCCGCCTTGTTGACGCCGGCGATCTTGAGCGCGAAGCCCATGTTGTCGGCGACGGACATGTGCGGGTACAGCGCGTAGTTCTGGAACACCATGGCGATGTCCCGGTCCTTGGGCGGCAGGTGCGTGACGTCGCGGTCACCGATACGGATGGCGCCGGCGTTGACGTCCTCGAGCCCCGCCAGCATGCGGAGCGAGGTCGACTTGCCGCAGCCGGACGGGCCGACCAGGACGAGGAACTCCCCGTCCTCGATGTGGATGTCGAGCGCGTCCACGGCGGGCTTCTCGGTGCCCGGGTAGATGCGGGTCGCCTTGTCGAACGAGACAGTGGCCATGGTGAAGGGCCCCCTTCTACCGGCAGGAACGTGCCGGACGATCCGTTGTAGGAAGGTGGTTGGTTTAGTCCACATGTGCGGACTGGATCTGGACGGTACCTGGCGTTCGCCTGGTCTGTCAGTACCTGGGGGCATGTGAACTTCGCGGAAATTTTCGACAGGGCCCCCTCGGAACCTGGGTACACTGCACGGGCGCGTGCGTGACAGCGCGTGCAGGCCTCCTTAGCTCAGCTGGTCCAGAGCGGCTGTCTTGTAAACAGCAGGTCGTCGGTTCGAATCCGACAGGGGGCTCTCTCTCACGGCGGGGCGGTTGTCGAATGACACCGCCCCGCACGTCTTTTCCCATTCCTTTTCGAGGCCCCATGTCCCCATTGGGACACGGGACATGCACCGGCGTGGAATAGGATCGCTACTGCTAGTGTTCGTTCAGTCACAGTGGGCAATCAGCCTCAATGTACATGTAATGAAATCCGAGGGTTCCATGCGCAAGCTTCACCAGGTCATGATCGCCGCAGCGGCTGCCGGCGGCCTGTCCGCCATCGGTGCCGGCACCAGCGTCGCCTACGACGTCACGCCGTCCGTGTCGGACCACTACCGTCCGTACCAGGAGTGCAGCCCCCAGACGGTGGCCGCGACCGATGTGCCGGTCGCCGTACTCGGCCTCTCCGAGACCTTCGACACCACCTGCGGTCAGTTCAACAACGCCTTCACCGGCTGAGGTCGGCGGCGTAGTCGTGCGCGACGCCTCTCGCGGGCCCCTTCGGGGTCATTCCCGAAGGGGCCCGTTCCTGTGCGGTTGCCCGGAGCGCGCCTGTGCTCCTGCGGCCCGTACACGTTCGCGGCGGCCCTGAACCGCGGTGCGGAGATGCGTGGTTGGTCCTTCGCGGGCCGACCGCCTTCGGGTCGGTCCTTGTCGATCCTTGACGGTCCTTGTCTGTCCTTTGTCAGTCAGTCCTTCACTTCGTAAGCGAACACCCCCACAAAGGAGACGCAACACATGTTCACCGGGAAGAAGTTCATGGCTGTCGCGGGGCTTCTCGGCGGCCTCGCCGTGACCTGTTTCGGCGCCACCCAGGCCCACGCGGCGGGTCCGGGCGCATGCACCCTCGATCCCCAGGGCAACATCATCTGCACCCAGCAGCTCACGGGTCAGACGCCCGAGGGTGACGGCTTCGTCCTCCGCCGGACGGTGAACTGCCAGCCGTCGAACCCCGTGAGCCTGCCCACGCCGGGTCTTCTGTCCAACGGCCAGACGAAGATCGGCCCCCGCATCACCTGCGCCGAGAACAACACCCCCATGACCGCGACCGCCCCCAGCGCCGAGGACAACGACCCGGACCCCGCCAGCCCGTTGCTGGCCCGCCTGTTGGGCTGAGCGTCTTCGAGCGGCGGATGGCCGGACCGGGTGAACCGGTCCGGCCATCCGCCGTTTTCGCGCCCGCACAAGGGAATTGTCGGCAAACGGGTGACCGGCCCGCACCGCCCGTGACTCGGCCGCGGTGCGGACTCGTTTTCTTTTCAGGGAAATCGGTGTGCGCACCGGTGCCTTGGCATGGGCCGACACGACACAGAGAAGGGGCAAAGGTCCCAAATTGCTACCGTTCGCTTGTATATGCTCACATTAAGTAGTCAAGCCAGGGCTTCGTGCCTGGGAAGAAAGGGTCTAACTATGCGCAGGTTTCAGCGCGTTGCAGTCGTAGCCGCAGCGGTCGCGGGGCTGTCCGCCTTCGGTGTCGGGGCCGGCAGCGCCTTCGCCCACGACGACTGGGACGGCCAGGCCGTCACCGCGGTGGCCAACTCGACGGCCAACGCCATGGCCACGTGGGGTGACACCCCGCACGACAAGGCTGCGGAGGGCCCGTACGCCGGTACGGCCGCCGCGCCGGAGGCCGCTCCCAAGGCCGCCGCGCCGGAGTACGGCTACGGCGAGTACTCCACCCCGGCCGCCGCTCCGGCCGCCGCCCCGGCGCCGTACGCCGCTCAGTAAGAGGACACCGAGCGTCGATGCGCGATTCTCAGGGCACAGGCGCATCGACACCCGTCGGAACACCGTATGCATGGCGCACGATCTGAAAGCCCCAACTCCTGGATCAGGTCTTGCAGTTCAACGGTGTGCTGGACAACACCCTTAGCAATCGCAGCCCGGACGCGCGGCAGACCCATCGGGGAGCGCGGCCGGGCTGTGGCATTTCGACCTTCTCCAAGGCAAAAGGAACGCAGCACATGATCGGTCGACAGAAGATCGCAACCGTCTCGGGGCTCCTCGGAGCCCTCGCCGTGATCTACGGCGGCGCCGCGCCGGCGTACGCCGATGACCCCAAGGGCAACTGCACGCTCACCGCCCAGGGGGACATCGTCTGTGTCAAGCAGAGCGAGGTCGTGCACAAGGACAAGAGCAACGGGTATGTCGTCCAGCAGAAGCAGGACTGCACCACGGTCGAGCGGCCGCGTTTCGTCGGCTCCGAGGACCGTCTGGTGAACGGCGGGTCCGTATCGGTCGGGCCGGTGGTGGAATGCAACAACAGGGCTGAGCTGCCGAAGGGCGTCAAGCTTCCCAAGTTCGATTTCTGACGCACTGACGGCAAATGCCGGATCGGGAGTGATCCCGATCCGGCATTTGCGTTGTGGGGTCCGGCTTACGTCACTTGCCGAAGGCGCTGTTGCTGCAGCCCATGCTCGAGCCCAGCGAGGTCTCCTGCGCGCCCGGGCTGCCCTCGCCGTTCAGCAGGTTGCCGCCCAGGCCGTTGGCGATGCCGACCTGGCCGAGGATGTCGACGTTGGCGTCGTGCGACTTGCAGTTCGTGCTCTGCAGGACGTCGATGCTGGTGCCCTTGCGGCCGTAGTCGCCGTCGGCGTGGGCGGCGCCGGAACCGAGGAGGCCGACGGTGCCGAGAGCGGCGACCACGACGGCGGCCTTGCGGAGCTTGTGCATGTTCATCTCCGGTGGAGTGGAGTTGGGCGTCGATCCGTGCGAGATCGACTTCGTACAATTACGGAGGCTAATAGGAAGTATTCCGACGCAATCGGCGGCACGCCCGAATTCGGGAAAGTCTCACCATCTTGGCCGATGGCCATGAATTATCGCGCCGGGTAAGTGAATCCGGCACAAAAAGGAGTCCCGGTACCGGGCTCGCGGCTCGGTACCGGGACTTGTTTTCCCGCTTCGGTCGTCTGCGCGACCGTCAGTGCCTTAGAAGGCGCTGTTGTTGCAGCCCATCGTCGAGCCCAGGTGCGTGTCCTGCGCGCCCGGGTCGCCCTCGCCGTTGAGCGCGCTGCCCAGCAGGCCGTTGAGGACGCCGACCTGGCCGAGGACGTCGACGTTCAGGTCGTGCGACTTGCAGTTCGAGCTCTGCAGCACGCTGTACTTGTCGCCGCCGCCCTTGCCGCCGTGACCGTCGGCGGTGGCCGTACCGGCGCCCAGAAGTCCGACGGTGCCGATGGCGGCGAC
Organism: Streptomyces sp. NPDC111802; assembly: GCF_055634335.1. Lineage (NCBI taxonomy): Bacteria > Bacillati > Actinomycetota > Actinomycetes > Kitasatosporales > Streptomycetaceae > Streptomyces > Streptomyces sp. NPDC111802. Next base: position 41,530 of record NZ_JBVKCZ010000011.1, read on the forward strand.
CACGACGGCGGCCTTGCGAAGCTTGTGCATGTCATCTCCGGTGGAGTGAGGTGGGTGCGATCTGTAGGAGATCGACTTCGTACAGTTACCGGAGATTAATAGGAAATAATTGGACATGTATGAACGACGCGCCGAGGTTTGTGATCTCGCACGGGAAGCACCCGGAAGTCGCATCGCGGACGCCTGTGACCCGTTGCTGAAGTCGTCGGTCACGGCCTCCCGTTGAGGGCCGCGACGCTGTCTCAGTGCGTGTAGCGGGCGTGCGAGAGGGAGTTCGCCTGGCTGTTGGCCTGGTCGCAGTCGACGCCCTCGGTTTCGGCAGCGCCGAGTACGGCGACCGGGACGGCCGCGTTGAGCAGGGACTGCGGGCTGCACTCCTGGTACGGGCGGAACAGGTTGGCCTGCTCGATCGGCCCGGACGGCGCCACGGACGGCTGCGGATTGACCTGCGGGCTGATCTTCGGGCTCAGTTGGGGGTTGACCTGCGGGCTGACGTCGGCGCCCTCCCGGCGCGGCGCCGCCTGCCGCTGCGCGTGGGGCGAGTTGGAGGATTGCGCGCTGGCCTGTGAGCGGGTCCATGACGTGGCCTGGAGGTCCTGCTGCCCGACAGGTGTCGGAACATTGCCGTTGTACCCGACGGGAGCGTCGGCGACGCTCGGTCCGACGCCTACGGCCGACAGGCCACTGGCTGCTGCTACGACGAGCGCGACCTTGTGAAGCTTGCGCATGGAACTCGGCCCTTCATTGACCTGTGCATGGAACGTACGGAAATGCGGCTGCGATGGACCATCGCTCTCTCCTGGTGCGGAACGAGACAACCGCGATTTCAGTCACGTGGGTCGAGGTGTGGTCACCCAATTGCCGGACGGGTGTGTAAATCCGATGGATGGCAATGGAGTGACGGAATTGCGGATCCCGTGACCCGGCCCAGGAAATGTCGTTGCCAGTCGAGAGAGGGCAGCGACAGGAAATCAGAGAGAGGCAACGGGTTCCGCTGCCTGCTCCGGCGTGAAGTCCACATGACAGCTCAGGCATTACCCCTGTAAGGGCGCAGTACGAATATCAGACTGAGCACACGCAAGACTGCACTGAAATACATACGGATTTCCCTGTACAGGTAATGAAGGGCCGAGGGTTCCATGCGCAAGCTTCACAAGGCCGCGCTCGTCGTCGCAGCGGCCGGCGGTCTGACCGCCATCGGCGCCGGCGTCAGCGAGGCGGCCGAATATCCCGTCGGGTACGCAGGTGCCGCTCCGGCGCCCGCTCCCGAGTACCCGGCACCTCAGTACGCTCCCGCTCCTCAGTACGCTCCCGCTCCCCAGTACGCCCCGGCGCCGCAGTACGCTCCGGCCCCCCAGTACGCTCCGGCGCCGCAGTACGCCCCCGCGCCGCAATACGCTCCGGCCCCCCAGTACGCGCCGCAGCAGAGTGCCCCGCAGGTGACGGCGTCGGCTCGTTCGGCAGGTACCGCGCAGGCCAGCCGTCCGCACTACCAGCCCCAGCCGGCGCCGCAGTACATGGCTCCGCAGCCCGCCCCGCGCGAGCAGACCGGTTACGCCACCGCATCGGCCTCGTCGGGCGGTTTCGCGGAGGCCTCCGGGGCGCCGCACTCCGCCCCGCAGGCGGCGGCCCCCCAGGCGGCGGCCCCGCAGGTCGTGCCGCAGGTCACCCCGCAGACGGCCCCGCAGGTCATGCCGCAGGTCGCTCCGCAGGTCTCCGCGCCGCAGGTCTTCAACCCGGAGCCCCCGCCGCGGGTCGCGCCGCAGGTGAACCCGCAGGTGAACCCCGAGGTGAACCCGCTGATCAACCCGCTGGTCTCGCCGGCCAGCGCCCCGCAGGTGCCCGGGCTCGGCCTCGGACAGGTCGCGGCGCCTCCCGTGGGCCAGCTCGGCCTGCCCCGGCTCGGCTGACGGCTCTGCCGTAAGAGCCCACCGTTCCAACTCCCCTCGCTGCACACCCCATCTGTTCGACCAACGGAGAAGAAATGCGCAAGCTTCACAAGGCCGCCCTGGTGGGCGCCGTCCTCGGCAGTGTCGGCTCCCTCGGCGTGGGCACGGCCGCTGCCCACGGTGAGGCGATGGCCCACGACGTCGACATCACGCAGGGCATCGAATGCCGTTCGCACGACATGAACATCGACATCCTCGGCAATGTCGGTGCCCTCAACAGCGTGCTGGCCAACGCGCTCAACGGCGAAGGATCGCCGGGCGCGCAGCCCAGCCACCTCGGCTCGGACATGGGCTGTAACAGCCAGGCGCTCAAGTAGGCCCACGAAGCGTCCGGTTCAACGCCCGCTCCGTCACGGGGCGGGCGTTGATGCTGGCCCTGGAGATCCGGAGGGACCCGTGCGACTGTCCTGTGCCGACGAAATGCTGCTGCTGAACGGGTGCCCTGGAGTCATCGGGCTTGCGGCGGTCCTCGCCGGTGAGCGGCCCGACGTGGATCGCGTGCGGGCGCGGGTCGTCGAGCGGTGGGCGGGCCTGGAGCGGATGAGCCATGTGCTCGACAGGCGGGCCGGGCGGCGCGGGGGTGCGCGGTGGGTCGTACCGGGGCCGTTCGATCCGGTCGCGCAGGTCGCCGTGGCGCGGAGCGGGTTGGACGAGCTGTGGGCGCGGAGTGTGGACCGGCCGCTCGCCGACGGAGTGCCGCCCTGGCGGCTGTTGGTGGTCCCGGACGCGGCGCACGGCGGTGACTTCGCCCTGGCGCTGGTGGCCCAGCACGCGCTGCTGGACGGGCGCTCGCTCGCGACGTTGATGCGCTCGCTGATGGACGACCCCGCGCGGGCCGGGGAGTCGGGCCAGCCGGTGCCGTTGCCGCGCAGCGGGCTGGGGGCGGCCGGCCGGGAGCTCAGGGCGATGTCGGCGCCGGGGCAGGCCCTTCCGACGCGGGCGCCGGGGGAGACGTACACCTCGGTCTCGGTGAGTGAACTGCCCGCGCACACCGTGCGGTCCGCGCGCAGGCAGCCCGCCGACGGGCGCGGGGCGACGCTGAACGAGCTGCTGGTGGGCGCGGTGGCCGGGGCGCTGCGGGCCCGGTACGGCCCGGTGCGGGGGTGGCGGCAGCGGGACGTGCCCGTGTACACGGCCGTACCGTGCGATCTGCGCGGGCGGGCGAATCCGGGCGAACTCGGCAACACCCTCACGGTGGTCCGGGTCCCGTTGCCCGTGGACGTGGACGGACCGGTGGCGCGGCTGCGGGCGTGTCAGGCCGCGCTGGCCGGTGTCCCCGAGCGGGCCGCCGTGCACGCCACCGTGCTGTTCCCGGCGGCGGAAGCGGCACGGCGTACGGGGCCCTGGGTGACCCGGCTGCTGACCAGCCGTGGCCGGCACTCCTGTTTCGCGGCGACCGCGACCACGGCCATGAAGTGGCCCGGCGGAGCGAGCACCTTCCAGGGCTGCCGGCTCGTGCGCACGGTCGGGCTGCCGCCCTTGCAGCACCCGGGCACCGTCAGCTTCGCCCTCGCACAGGCAGGGGACGCGTTCACGCTCACCGCGGTGGGCAACGCGGGCCCGGACGACGCGGGTCGGCTCGCCGACGCGGTCGTCACGGAGTTCGAGACATGGGCTCGGACGGCGACGCCGTCAGTGCTCTGACGGCACCAGGAGATGGAGGCAGTTGCATGGAAGCCGCACGCCGTGAAAAAGGTGACGTATGGGAAGCGCTGCGCCCGTTGTGCGCGCGGGTGATGTCGGTGCCGCAGGAGGCGGTCGTGCCCGAGGCCCGGCTGGTCGCCGACCTGGGAGCCGACAGTCTGGACGTCACCGAACTGGAGGCGGCGTCCGAGGAGTTGTTCGGGGTGTCGCTGCGGGGGACGGACAAGAGCCGGGTGTCCACCGTGGGTGATGTCGCCGACCTCATCGTGCGGCTGCGCGCCGGCGCCGGTGACGTCCACAGCCCCCTCGCCCGATGACCGGCCGGCACGCCGTCGCCGTCACGGGGCTGGGCGTCCGCAGTGCGGCCGGGGCGACTCCGGCGGCGCTGTGGGAGAGCCTCCTGGACCGCCGTTCGGCGATCTCGCTGCACGCCTTCGACGACGAGGGCGGCGTCGTACACCCCGCGTCCGCGATGACCGGATTCGACCCCGCCGGTTATCTGTCGCCCAAGGAGACGCGGCGGGCGGACCGGTCGGTGCAGCTGGCCGTGTGCGCCGCCGTGGACGCCGTGGAGGACGCCGGGGGGCTGCATGTCGCTCCCGGGCGGCGGGCGGTGGTCACCGGTACCGGGTACGGCGGGGTGATCAGCCAGGAGGACGGCATCGGGCATCCCGATGTGCTCTACGCGCCCCGGCTGATGCACAACGCGGGGGCGTACTGGATCAGCGCCCGGCTCGGGGTGACCGGGCCCACTCTGACGGTCTCCACCGCCTGTGCCTCCGGGACGCACGCGGTGGGTGAGGCGATGCAGATGATCCGGGCGGGGTGCGCGGACGTGGTGGTGGCGGGCGGGCACGACAGCCCCCTGACGCCCACGACCGCGCTGGCCTTCGGACGGGCCGGGGCGATGGTCACCGAGTGCGAGGATCCGGCGTCCGCGTCACGGCCGTTCGACATCGGGCGGCGTGGCTTCGTCCTCGCCGAGGGGGCGGCGTTCCTGGTGCTGGAGCGCCTCGACCTGGCCCGTGCGCGCGGCGCCCGCATCCACGCCACCCTCACCGGGTACGGGCGCACCTCCGACGCCCACCACCTCACGGCGCCGCATCCTGACGGGGCGGGCGCGCGGGCGTGCATGGAGCAGGCGCTCGCCGACGCCGGTACGTCGGCCGAGGCCGTCACCCACGTCAACGCGCACGGCACCGGCACCGAGCTGAACGACCTCGCCGAGGCGCGGGCCATCAGCGCCCTGTTCGGCCCGCGCGCGGTGCCCGTGACCGCCCCCAAGGCGGTGACCGGGCACGGGCTGGGGCTGGCGGGAGCGCTGGAGGCCGTGATCACGGTCCTGTCGGTGCGGGAAGGGCTCGCGCCGCCGACCGCCCATCTCACGCGCCTCGACCCCCGCTGCGAACTGGACGTGGTCACCGGCGAGGCCCGCAAGATCCTGGACGGACCGGTGATCAGCAACAGCTTCGCCTTCGGCGGCCACAACGCCTGTGTCGTCTTCGACTCGCCCCACGTCTGACCGGCAAAGGCGGGGACTCTGGGGGGCCTTGGAACGGGAGGCTGTGGAAGATGAGGCTGACGGCCGTCGAGGAAGGGCATCTCCGCAACGGGCTGCCGGGGACGATCGGCATCGCCGCGGTGTTCCCCCAGGACGGGGGGCCGTTCGACGTGGCGCGGGTGCGGTCCCGGGTCCTTGACAGATGGGGTGCGCTGGAGCGGATGAGCCTGGTGCCGGTGCCTCCGGTCGGGCCCTCCGCGCTGTCGGGTCATCGGTGGTCGGCCGACCGGCCGTTCGACCCCGCCGCGCACATCGCCGTCACCGACCAGGATGTCGCCTCGCTGCTGTCCGACGGTGTCTCGCACCCCCTGCCGCCGGAACGGCCCCCGTGGAAGCTGCTGGTGACACGGCCCGCCGGCCCGACGGGCGAACACGCCGTGGTGCTGCTCGCCCATCACGCGCTGCTGGACGGCCGGTCCCTGGAGACCCTCTTCCGGCTGCTGATGGACGACGCCACGCCGCCGCGGCAGTCGGCGCCCGCCGCGGCTGCGCTACGGCGGCCGCGGGTCCCTCTCGCCACCGTGGGACGGGAGTTGCGGCGCATCGGGGCTCCCGGCCGGCCCGTGCCCGCGTCGTCCGGTGGCGACGACGAGGGCGATGGTGAACCGCGGCCGTCGGTGGCGGTGGTCGGGATCGACCCGCGGGTGATGCGAGCGGCCCGGCGACAGCCGGCCGGCGGGCGCGGGGCCACGCTCAACGAGCTGCTCCTGAGTACGTACGCCGGTGCCCTGCGCGCCTGCCACGGGCCCCTGCGTTCCTGGCCGAAGGGGCCGTCGTCCCCGCTGTACGCCACCGTGCCGGTCGACCTGCGGACCCGGCACGACGCACAGCGGCTCGGCAACGGCGTCACCGCGCTGCGCGTCGAGCTGCCCGTCGACCTCGACTCGCCGGTGGCCCGGCTGCGGGCCTGCCAGGACCAGGTCGCGGCGTTCGAGCACCGCTGCGACGCCCACCGCGCGATCCTTCCCGCGCTCCAGGCAGCCGCGCGTGCCGTGCCGTGGCTGGCCGGGGTGATGGCCCGGCGCCTGGCGCGCCCCGAGCTGACCACGAGTCTGTGCACGGCCTTCAAGTGGCGGGACATTCCCAGTCACTTGTACGGCCGCCCCCTGTCGCGTGTCGTCCCCCTGCCGCAGCTCTCCCCGCCGGGCACGGCGAACCTGTGCCTCGTGCACACCGCCGACGCCTACACGCTCACCGTCGTCAGCCATCTGCGCGCCGGTGACGCCCGGCTGATCGGCGATGCCGTGGTCCGGGAGCTGGAGGCGGTCGCGGCGGCCGGGGCGCCTGCCGCGCGGGCGGTCTGAGGATCGCGCGGGCTGGTCAGGGTTTTCGCGCGTCGTGTTTCTCAGGGTGCGGGCAAGTGCCGCCCGCCGCCCCGACCGGCGGCGGGTCCTTCAGGGGCGGGGCGTTGATGGGAGCGAGCAGGGCGGCGGTGAAGCGGTCGGCGCGCGGGACCTGGTAGGGGCGGGAGTGGTACGGTGGCGTGGTGGGGTGACACGGTCGGTCAGGCGCAGGTCGTTGTGCTGGTGCGTGACGATCTCGTACGCGTGGGCGAGATGGCGCTCCCCCACGGATCGCGGGCCAGGGGGAGCGTTCACGCCGTCGGGGGTGTGGAATCGGCGCCGAGTTTTGTCAGGGCCTCGTCCGTCAGGCGGTATACCGTCCACTCGTTCTGGGGGCGGGCGCCGAGGGACTCGTAGAAGGCGATGGACGGGGTGTTCCAGTTCAGTACGGACCACTCCAGGCGCTGGTAGCCGCGCTCCACGCAAAGCCGGGCCAGTTCGGCGAGCAGGGCCTTGCCGTGGCCGGCGCCTCGGGCGGTGGGGCGGACGTAGAGGTCCTCCAGGTAGATGCCGTGGACGCCGCGCCAGGTGGAGAAGTTCAGGAACCAGACGGCGCAGCCGACGGTCTCGCCGGTCGCGTCGTCGGCCGCGATGTGGGCGTAGGCCGCGGGGTGGTCGCCGAAGAGGGCCTCGTGGAGTTGTTCCGGCGTGGCCTTCGCCTCTTCCAGCACTTTCTCGTACTCGGCGAGTTCGCGGATCAGGGCGTGCAGATCGGGGACATCGGCGGGCGTGGCGGGTCGGATCATGGGGTGAGGCTAACCAGGGTGGTTCCTCAGGCGCCTCGCGATTTCCAGATGGGCGGCGAGCGGGTCGCCGTCCTCCTCCATCTGCCACAGCGAGTTCTGCAGGACCCGGCCCAGCGTCCAGGCACGGGCCCGGCCCCGGTCGAGGCCGAGGACCCCGGTCATGGCGTCGAAGCGCCACTCCACCTCGTCCGCCTCGAAGCGGTTCCACAGCACCGGGAACAGGTCGAACCCGGGGTCGCCCGCGAGCGGCTTGGGGTCGATGGCGAGCCAGGGAGCCCGGTCGGAGGCGAGGACGTTCTCGAAGTGCAGGTCCCAGTGCAGCAGCCGGTCACCGGGCTCGCCGGCGACCTCGCGCACCGCCGCCGCGCAGTCCGCGACGAGCCGGCGGGTATCGGGGTCGGGGATCCCTTCCAGAGCCGCGGGCGTACGGTGCAGCATGGCCGCGGCGATGTCACCGAGCCGGCGCATGCCCGGTGGGGCGGGGGTGGCGGTGAGCTGGGCCAGCAGCCGGGCGACGATCAGCGTGGCCGCACGGGAGTCCGGCAGGTCGTTCAGCAGCCGGTCGGGGTCGAGCCGCTCCAGCAGCAGCGTGCCCGTCGCGTCGTCGGACTCCAGCAGCCGGACCGCCCCGTCGCCCCGCCATGCCCGCAGCGCCACTGGTTCGCCGACGGTCTCCTCGTCGACGTCCTGGAGCTTGAGCACGGCCCGCGTCCCGTCGGTGGCCAGCACGGGCAGGACCAGCGCGCAGCGGCCGTACATCGTCGGCCCGTCCTGCCGTAACCCCCAGTGCTCCAGGAAGCGGGCGGCCCGTTCGGCGAGGGCGATGACGTAGGCGCGTCCCGCCTCTCCGTCGTACCGCACGTGCTGGGCGATGAGCTCGTCCGGAATGTCGATCACTTTGCGACCCTACTGGGGTGCCGGAATCGGCTCACGCGAATTGACGCCGGCGTGCAGCGAACGCCCCGGGTCAGGCCACCGGCTCCGGCACCGGCGGCTGATGCTCGGCGCCGTGTTTCGGGGCCTTAGCCGTCACCATCAGGGTCGCGACCACGCCGGCCAGGAGCATGATGGCGGCGGCCCACCAGATGGCGACGGTGTAGCCGTGTACGACGCCCTCCTTGGTGACCAGGGCCCGCTGCGCCGGGTCGGTGAGGTGGGCGGTGATGTAGGCAGCGCTGCTGGTGGTGGCGATCGTGTTCAGCAGGGCCGTACCGATCGAGCCGCCCACCTGCTGCGAGGTGTTGACGGTCGCCGAGGTCACACCGGAGTCCTGCGGGGCCACACCCGCCGTCGCCGTGGCGAACACCGGCATGAAGATCAGGCCCATGCCGAGGCCCAGCAGGATCAGGGCGGGCAGGATGTCGCTCGCGTACGAGGAGTGCACCGTCAGCCGGGTCAGCAGCACCATGCCGACCGCCGCCAGCAGGGCGCCCGGGCCCATGAGGACGCGGGGGGCGACACGGGGCAGGAGGCGGGCGGCGATCTGGGTGGAACCGGTGATGATCGCGGCGGTGAGCGGGAGGAAGGCGAGGCCGGTCATCACCGGCGAGTAGTCGAGGATGACCTGGAGGTAGTAGGTCATGAACAGGAACAGGCCGAACATGCCGATCACGGCCAGCGCCATGGTGAGGAAGCAGCCGGCGCGGTTGCGTTCCTTGATGATGTGCAGCGGCAGCAGCGGCATCGGGGCCCTGGTCTGCCACCAGACGAAGATCGCGAGGAGCGCGATCCCCACCGCGAACAGGGTGAGGACCATCGGGTCGGTCCAGCCGCGCGGCTGCGCCTCGGCGAATCCGTAGACGATGGCGACCAGTCCGCCGCAGCCGAGCAGCACGCCGGGCACGTCGAGGCGGGCGCCCGGGTGGGTGGGGCTGTCGTGCAGCAGGGCCAGGGCGCCGATGACTGCGATCACGGCGATGGGCACGTTGACGTACAGGCACCAGCGCCAGTTCAGGTACTCGGTGAGCAGGCCGCCGACGATGAACCCGATCGCGCTGCCGCTGCCGGCCAGGGCGCCGTAGATGCCGAAGGCCTTGCCGCGCTCCTTGGGGTCGGTGAAGGTCGTGGTCAGCAACGACAGGGCGGACGGGGCCAGTACGGCGGCGAAGACGCCCTGCAGGGCGCGGGCGCCGAAGAGCATGCCGGACGTGGTGGCGGCGCCGCCCAGCGCGGAGGCGGCGGCGAAGCCGACGAGGCCGATGACGAAGGTGCGCTTGCGGCCCACAAGGTCGGCTATCCGTCCGCCGAGCAGCAGCAGGCCGCCGAAGGCCAGGGTGTAGGCGGTGATCACCCACTGGCGGTTGGCGTCGGATATGCCCAGGTCGCTCTGCGCGGACGGGAGCGCGATGTTCACGATCGTCGCGTCGAGGACGACCATGAGCTGCGCGAGCGCGATGATCACCAGACCCCACCAGCGGCGGGGGTCGGCATCCCGGGTGTGTTCACCCGTTCGGGTGACGGTCACCCGGCCAGAAGACCATGATTCGGCGGGGGTCGCATCTGGGGAGTGCTGGCCTTTCGGATCTTGGTGCTGGTCTTTCGGATCTTTCGGACGTGGCGAGGGCTTGCGGCCGGTCATGGCTCCAGCACCACCTTTCCGGTGGTCGCGCGGTTTTCGAGGGCGCGGTGCGCGGCTGCCGCCTCGGCGAGCGGGAAGCGCTGCACGGCCGGGGTGAGGCGGCCCGCGGCGGCCTCGGCGAGGGCGCGCAGTTCGAGGGTCTGTACGGGGTTGGGGCCGCCGGCCCGGCGCATCATCGCGGGGCCGAGGACGTTCTCGGAGACGCCGTCGACCAGGTAGGGCTCACCGTCGCGCAGCCCCTGGCCGGACCAGTCGAAGACGAGGTGCCTGCCGCCCGGCGCGAGCAGGGCGACGCCCTCGCGGGCCACGTCGCCGCCGACGCCGTCGAAGACGACCGTGGCACCCCGGCCGCCCAGGAAGGCGCGGACCTTTCCGGGCCACACCGGGTCCGTGTAGTCGACGGCGAGATCGGCGCCGTTGTCCCGCACTCGGGCCGCCTTCTCCGGTCCCCCGGCCAGCCCGACGACCACGGCGCCGGCGTTCTTCGCGTACTGCACGAGCAGGGTGCCGATGCCGCCCGCCGCCGCCGGGACCAGGACCACCGCGTCCGGGCCGAGGTCGGCGAACTGCAGGATCCCCATCGCCGTACGCCCCGTGCCGATCATGGCGACGGCCTCCGCGAAGTCGAGGTTCTCCGGGATCTCGTGGACTCGGTCGACGTCCGTGACGGCGAGTTCGGCGTAGCCGCCCGGGGCGAACCCGAGGTGGGCGACGACGCGCTTGCCGAGCCAGAGCCGCGCCACGCCCTCGCCGAGGGACTCGACGACTCCGGCGACCTCACGGCCGGGGATCGTGGGCAGCGTCGGCGGCTCGGGGGCCGGGCCCTGGACGCCCTCGCGCAGAGCTGTGTCGAGGAGGTGGACGCCGGCCGCCGCCACGGCGATCCGGACCTGGCCGGGTCCTGGTACGGGGTCGTCGAGCTCCTCGTGGGTGAGGTTCTCGGCCGGGCCGAAGGAGTGCAGACGGATGGCGTGCATCGGGATCCCCCATGAGACGGGCCAGGTGCTCGGAAGCTGTCAGGAGGTCAGCCTTCAACCTCAAGCTCGCTTGAGGTCAAGGGCGTGCCGGCCGAGGGCCAGGGACACGGCGGTGAGCGCGCTGTTGAAGGAGACCTCGGACAGCACGCCGGGGGCGGCGACCTGATCGCCCGCCAGATAGACACCGTCGCCCCGGTCGACTGCCGGGCGGTCGCGCCAGCTGGTGCCGGGCAGGTCGACGGCGCCGGTACGGCCGTTCGCGAGGGCCTCGCGCCGCCAGGTGACGCGCTCGCGCCAGCCAGGGAAGCCGAGGTCGAGCAGCCGCTCGGCACGGGCGATGCCGTCGGCCCTGGACTCGTGCGGGGCGATCGGGATCTGTCCCTGGATCAGTTGCTCACCGGCCGGCGCCAGCGACCGGTCCTGCGCGGTGAACCGCTCGATCCAGCCGGTCTCGTCGAGATCGGAGACGACGAAGGCGTCCCCGCGCCGGGTACGTACGGCGAGGTCGATGAGGGCGGTGCGACCGCTCGTCCAGGTCAGGGAGTCGTCCTTCAACAGGCGGCGGGCCGAGTCTAGGGAGGTGGCGACGACGACGGGCGCGTCGGTCGTCAGGCTGTCGAGGCCGTCGAGGCTGTCGACGCGGGAGAGGGTCTCCATCCGCACCCCGAGATTCCACGCCCGCGCCGCCATCCGGTCGATGACTTTCGCCCAGCCGCCCACCGGATAGTGCGCCTCCGGCGGCAGCTTGGTTGCCCGGCGCAGCCGCTCCCGCACGAACGCCGCCGACAGGGCACCGGGGTCGTGGTGGAACAGGGCGACGGCCGAGTAGTGCGCGGCGGCACGGGCGCCCTCCTCGCCGGCGATACCGGTGGCCCAGGTCATGAAGTCGACGTCGACGGGCGCCTGCGGCAGGGCGGGCCTCAGCAGCTTGAGCATGGCGAAGGGCGGGGTGCGGCGCAGGACGCCGCGGTGCCGCAGCCGGAGCCGGGCGGCCTCCAGGGGCGGGATCGGCGCGAGCGGCCCGATGAGGTCCCGCTGCTTGAGCCAGGCCCAGTGCGGGCCGCCGCTGTACAGGGCGTGCGGTCCCTCGTTGGTCCGGTACGGCCCCTCGGCGGTCCGCGCCCGTCCGCCGAGGGTGTGGTGGGCTTCGTACACGGTGACCTTGGCGCCCGCCTCGGCGGCGGTGATGGCCGCCGTGAGTCCGGCGAAGCCGCCGCCGATGACGGTGATGCGGTGCATGGCTGGGGTCTCCCTCTTGATCGGCGTCGTCTTGTCGGGTTCTGCCGCGGCGCGTTCCTCTGTGTCGCGTTCTGCGTCGTGTGCGTCGCGTTCTCTGCGAGTACGACGGCGTGGGGGACCCGGAATGTGACATGGGCGGTGTTTTCGCAGGTCAGGGTGGTTGTCAGTGGTGGGGTGCAACATGGGGGCATGGCGAGGAGAGCGATGGGTGAGGGCGGAGTGAAGGGGGCGCGGCGGCCGGAATTGCGGTTGCCGGCGCTGGAGGCTTACCGGGACGGGCAGTTGGAGGCGGACGGGGACTACGACAGCCTGGAGTTCCGTGAGGAGGACCTCACCGGGCAGAACGGCCGGGGTGCCCGTTTCATGGACTGCGCGCTGAAGGGCTGCGTCCTGGACGAGACGGCGCTTCATCACGCCCGGATCCTCGACTCCGTCCTCACCGCGCCACGGGGTGTCGGCACCGACCTGGCGGAGTCGACGCTGCGGGACGTGGAGCTGATCGACGCCCGCCTGGGCGGGGTGCAGCTGCACGGGGCCGTTCTGGAGCGGGTCGTGATCCGGGGCGGCAAGATCGACTACCTGAACATGCGCAAGGCCAGGCTGAGAGACGTCGTCTTCGAGGGCTGCGTCCTGGTCGAGCCGGACTTCGGGGGTGCCCGGCTGGAGCGGGTGGAGTTCACGGACTGCGCGGTGAAGGGGGCGGACCTCACGGGGGCGACGCTGGCGGACGTCGATCTGAGAGGGGCGGCGGAGCTGGAGATCGCGCGGGGGGTGGACCGGCTGGCCGGGGCGGTGATCAGCGCGGCTCAACTGCTGGATCTGGCGCCGGTGTTGGCTGCGCAGTTGGGGGTGCGGGTGGAGGGGTGAGGGGCCTTGGGGTGGGGCGGTCTTCGGAGGTGGGCCGGTCTTTCGGGGTGGGCCCTTGGGGTGGGCTGGGCTTCGGTGGGCGGCCTTGCGGGGGCGGTGATTCGGTGCGGGGCTTTGTGGTGGGGGGTCTTGCGGGGGGCGGTGATTCGGTGCGGGGCTTTGTGGTGCGGCGCCTTGCGGGGGCGGTGATTCGCTGCGGGGCCTTGCGGTGGAGGGCCTTGCGGAGCCGGCGATTCGGTGAGCGGCCTTGCGGAGGCCGGCCATTCGGTGAGCGGCCTTGCGATGACCGGTGATTCGATGGCCGGCGATTCGATGGGCGGCCGTGTGGCAGGCGGCCTCCCGGTTCACGTCACTCGGGGATAGCGGGCCTGGAGTGCCCAGATCGCCGGGTTCTCGCCCAGGTCGTCGTGCAGGTCGATCAGGTCGGCGAGGAGGTCGTGCAGGAAGTCGCGGGCCTCGCGGCGCAGTTCGGAGTGGGAGAAGGACAGCGGGGGTTCCTCCGCCGGCATCCAGTCCGCCTCGATGTCCACCCAGCCGAAGCGCCGCTCGAAGAGCATGCGGTCCGTGGACTCGGTGAAGTCCAGTTCCGCTCGCTGGGGGCGGGAGGCGCGGGAGCCTGCCGGGTCCCGGTCCAGCCGTTCGGCGATGTCGCACAGGGCCCACGCGAAGTCCAGTACCGGCACCCATCCCCAGGCTGTGGACAGCTCCCGGTCCGCCTTGGTGTCGGCGAGATAGACGTCCCCGCAGAACAGGTCGTGGCGCAGGGCGCGGACGTCCGCGCGGCGGTAGTCCGTCTGCGGGGGGTCCGGGAAGCGGGTGGAGAGGGCGTAGCCGATGTCGAGCACGGAGGTGATGGTGTCACGGCCCGCCGCTCATAGGATCACTGGCGTGTCCCGTTCCGCGTCTGTTGTCCCGACCGTCCGTTCCCTCCCGGCCGTCGGCTGCGCCCTGCTCGCCCTCGCCCTCACCGCGTGCGGCGGCGGAGTGCATGGCACACCGGGCGGTTCCGGCGTACGCGACCCGTACTTCCCGAAGGCGGGCAACGGCGGCTACGACGTCACGCACTACGCCCTGGACCTCGCCTACGACCCGGATGACCGCCACCTCGCAGGCACGGCGGAGATCACCGCACATGCGGGCAAGGACCTCTCGGCCTTCGACCTCGATCTGAAGGGGATGGACGTCGAGCGGGTCTCGGTGGAGGGTGAGCGGGCCCGCTGGAGCCGCAACGGCCAGGAGCTGGTGGTCCGTCCGCGCGACGAGCTCGACGAGGGCGAGACCTTCCGGATCGACGTCCGCTACTCCGGAACTCCGGGGACCGTCACCGACCCCGACGGTTCCGAGGAGGGCTGGCTCGCCGCCGCCGCCGACGGCTCGCTCGCCCTCGGGGAGCCGGTGGGGTCCATGGCGTGGTTCCCGGGGAACCACCACCCGTCGGACAAGGCGTCGTACGACATCTCGGTCACCGTGCCGGAGGGGCTCCAGGTCGTCTCCAACGGGGAGTTGGCCGATCGGAGCACCAACCCCGACAAGCGCCGTACGACATTCCACTGGCGCACGGCGGAACCCATGGCCACCTACCTCGCGACGCTCGCGATCGGCGACTACGACATCCGCCGCTCCACGGTCCCGGGCGCCGCGGGGCGCCCGCTGTCCGTCTACACCGCGGTCACGCCCTCCCAGGCCGCCCCCGCCCGCAAGGTGCTGGCCCGGATCCCCGAGATCATGGAGTGGGCGGAGTACAACTTCGGCCCCTATCCCTTCTCCTCCACCGGAGCGATCGTCGCCGCCGAGGAAGCCTCCGGCTACGCCCTGGAGACCCAGAACCGGCCCGTCTTCCCCGGCGCCCCCAGCACCGAGCTGCTCGTCCACGAGCTCGCGCACCAGTGGTTCGGCAACTCCGTGACGCCCAGGAGCTGGCGGGACATGTGGCTGAACGAGGGCTTCGCGACCTACGCGGAGTGGCTGTGGCAGGAGGACAACGGCGGCGACAGCGCCCAGGAGACCTTCGACGCCCTGTACGACCACGGCGAGGACGACCACGAGGACCTCTGGTCCTTCCCGCCCGCCGAACCCACGAGCGCCGCGAACATCTCCGACTCCCCGGTGTACGAGCGCGCCGCGATGGTCCTCCACAAGATCCGCCGAACGGTCGGCGACGACACCTTCTACGACATCGTCCAGGGCTGGGCGGCAGCCCACCGTCACGGGAACGCGGACACGGACGACTTCACGGCCTACGTCGAGAAGAAGGCCCCGGACAAGGACTTCACCGCCATCTGGGAGGACTGGCTGTACGGCGAGGGCAAACCCGACCGCCCATGACACCCCCGGCCCCTCACCCCGTCCGCTCCAGATCCCGCCGCATCGCCGCCCGCGCGGCCCAGACCGCCTCGGCGTGCTTGAGCCGCCGCTCCTGCAACTCCGGCGAGTCGAGCGGCGGATCACCGGCGGCGAACGCGTCCTGGAGGTCCCGCAGGGTCGCGTACACCTCCTCGAGAACGTCCGACATCTCCTGCGGGGCGCATATCAGGGCGCTCTCCCGGGCCTCGTCGCAGCCCGACGCCCGGAACGCCTCCCGCACGGCCGACTCCCGCGCCCCGTCCTCCTGGCCGCGACCCGTCACGGCGGCCGTGTGCATGGCCTCGTAGGCCAGCCGGTACTTCGTCAGGACGGTCACATAGATCTGCTTGCGCTCCTGCCGGGTCCGGTCGGCCAGATCGCGGCGCCGGCGGACATGGTCCGCGAGCAGCGTCGAACCGACACCGACGAGCGCGCCGAGCGCGGTGGCGGCCAGGGTCGTCCAGTCCACGCCGGTTCAGGCTCCGCCGTTACCGGGTGAGGAGGGCGTCAGCTCCTTGCGCAGGACCGTGCAGGGGCGGTCCTCCAGGCGGTCTCTTCCGTAGCCGATGGTTTCGTAGCCGAGGGCGGTCCAGAAGGCGAGGGCGCCGGGGTTGTTGTCGAGGACGGCCAGGCGTACGGCGGTGCGGTCCGCCGAGCGGAAGCGGTCCTCGACGAGGGTGGCCAGCCGCCTGCCGTATCCCTGGCGATGGGCCGTTCCGTCGACCATCAGCAGGCCGATCCAGGGGTCCGGGTCGACGGGGTCCGGATGCTGCGCCAGTGTCACCACGATGCCCACCAGCCGGCCCTCACTGCGTGCGAGCAGGACCTCAGCCCCGGGTTCCGCCAGCTCGTCGGCCAGGGCGGCTGCCACCTGTTCCGGGCGGATGTCGTCCGGGTCCGGGAAGTCGCCGCTGAGCGCGTGGAAGTCGCGGTTGGAGGCGTAGAGGGCGGTCAGCTCGGTGAGGACCGGGGCCGGGATGTCGCGGTCGGGGGTGAGGGGGAGGGCGTCGAGGATCATTCGGGCAACCTATCGAAGGGCCCGAACACCGGAACCCCCGGCCAAAGCCGGGGGTTCCGGTACAGCGTGGTGTCCGTCAGACGTTCACGCCGAAGTCCTGCGCGATGCCGACCAGGCCCGAGGCGTAGCCCTGGCCGACCGCGCGGAACTTCCACTCGGCGCCGTTGCGGTACAGCTCGCCGAAGACCATGGCGGTCTCGGTGGCCGCGTCCTCCGACAGGTCGTAGCGGGCGATCTCGGCGCCGCCTGCCTGGTTGACGATGCGGATGTAGGCGTTGCGGACCTGGCCGAAGTTCTGCGAGCGGTTCTCCGCGTCGTAGATCGAGACCGGGAAGACGATCTTGTCGACATCGGCCGGGAGGCCGGCCAGGTTGACGTTGATCGCCTCGTCGTCGCCCGCGCCCTCGCCGGTGCGGTTGTCACCGGTGTGGACGATGGTGCTGTCCGGCGTCTGCTTGTTGTTGAAGAAGACGAAGTGGGCGTCCGAGTAGACCTTGCCCTGGGGGTTGACCGCGATCGCGGAGGCGTCGAGGTCGAAGTCCGTGCCGGTGGTGGTGCGGACGTCCCAGCCGAGGCCCACGGTGACGGCGGTCAGGCCCGGAGCCTCCTTGGTGAGCGAGACGTTGCCACCCTTGGACAGGCTTACAGCCATTGTTGGGAGTCCCTTCCCTCGTTGCGGTACGGCTAGAAGCTACAGCTACCCCTATGAACGCCGAGAGGGGTACCGCAGGTTCCAGGTGTCTTTACTTTCTTTGCCAAAGAGCACTCTTAGGGGCTCAGGGGATATTCGCGTGACGTGGACCGGACAGACGCGGGAACATGTACGGCATGTCTGGTCCGCACGTCATCCGTGGCTCCGTCTCCCTGCCCGAGGCCGAGCTCATGTGGCGTTTCTCAAGGTCGGGCGGCCCGGGTGGCCAGCATGTCAACACCAGTGACTCAAGGGTGGAGCTGAGCTTCGACCTGGCGAAGACCGAGGCGCTGCCCGAGGTGTGGAAGCGCCGGGCCCTGGAACGCCTGGCCGACAAGCTCGTCGACGGCACCCTCACCGTCCGCGCCTCCGAACACCGCTCCCAGTGGCGCAACCGCGAGACCGCCGCCGTACGCCTCGCGGCGCTCCTCGCCGAGGCGACGGCCCCGCCACCGAAGCCACGCAGGCCGACCCGCATCCCCCGGGGGATCAACGAGCGACGGCTGAGGGAGAAGAAGCAGCGCTCGGACACCAAGCGCGGCCGCTCGGGGCGGGGCTGGGCGTAGGCCCGTACCCGCGTACCACCACGTCTGTCACATCCGCGCCTCCCGATCCGTCAGCCCAGTGACGACGGACCACGACGAGAGGCTGACGACAGATGAGCGCCGACGACACCGACTTCCTCGCCCAGCGCTTCGAGGCGCATCGCGGACATCTGCGCGCCGTCGCCCACCGCATGCTCGGTTCGACCGCCGAGGCCGAGGACGCCGTGCAGGAGGCCTGGTTCCGGGTCAGCAGGTCCGACACCAGCCGCGTCGACAACCTCGGCGGCTGGATGACGACCGTCGTCGGCCGCGTCTGCCTGGACATGCTCCGCTCCCGCAAGTCCCGCGCGGAGGAACCCCTGGACACCACGGCACCCCCGCCCGCCGCCGCGCCCCCCGTCGACCCCGAGCAGGACGCTCTCCTCGCCGACTCGGTGGGCGTCGCCCTGCTCGTCGTACTGGACACCCTGACGCCCGCCGAGCGGCTGGCGTTCGTGCTGCACGACCTGTTCGCCGTGCCGTACGAGGAGGTCGCGGCCGTCGTGGACCGTACGCCGGCCGCCGCACGGCAACTCGCCAGCCGTGCCCGGCGCCGGGTGCGGGGCGCCGATGTGCGCGACCACGACAGCGCACCGCGGCGCAGGCAGTGGGAGGTCGTCGACGCCTTTCTCGCCGCCGCGCGGGAGGGTGACTTCGAGGGACTGCTCGATGTCCTCGACCCGGACGTCATCGCCCGCACCGAGGCCGGGGTGACGACCGGTGCGGCGGCGGTGGCGCGGGGCGCGTCGACATTCGGGTCCGTCGCCCTCGCCGCGCGGCCCGCCCTGGTCGCCGGGCATGCGTTGGTCGACGGGGCGGTCGGGTGCGTGGTGCGGGTCGACGGGCGGGTGGAGCGGGCGTTGAGGTTTGCGTTCGTACGGGATCGGATCGCCGTGATCGACATCGTGACGGCCCCCGAGCGCGTGGCCCGCCTCGACATCGGCCCGGTCTAGACGCCGCCGAGCCGGAAGGCTCAGACACCCCGGGATGAAGCGCCGGCCCCCAGAGGCGTCTCGTCGAGATCCAGCACCCCCACCGTCTGCCCCCCGGACGTCTCCCCGTTCGCCCGGAACCCCAGCCCCAGATAGAAGCCCTGCGGACCGTCGGGCCCCGGATGCCAGGTGACGTAGAGCTCCCGCCCACCGCGTCGCCGTATCTCCCTGGCCACGGACTCGACCGCGAACCGCCCGTACCCCCGCCCCTGCTCCGCCGCGGCGATGTTCAGCCGCCACAGCCCGGAGCGGAACAGGGTGCCGTCGCCGCGCCAGTCGATGTCGAGGAAGGCCATCAGGAAGCCGACCGGGCGGTCGGCGTCGACGATCAGCCGGGGCCAGGCGACGCCTTCGGGATGGACGTATGCCTCGGCGAGGGATTGCGTCACGGGGGAGACCGCGTGTTCCTGGTCGGGGCGGACCCGGATGGCGGTGGCGGTCTCGAAATTCGCAGGTGTGATCTTTTCGAGGTGCATCGTTGAAGTGATCGACGTCATCCGCGCACGATAAGCCGGATGATCATTCGCGGGCCACGGAATTCCCTCCCGACCCCTGCCGCACGATTCGCCCCGACCCCGGCCCCGCGATTCCGCCCGACCCCCCGCACGGAAATCAGCCCAACTGCCGGTAACGGCCCCGGAAATACGTCAGCGGCCCCCCGTCCGCACTCGGCAACGAGGCCGACAGGACACGGCCGATCACCAGGGTGTGGTCGCCGGCCGTCACCCGCTGCTCGGTACTGCACTCCAGCGTGGCCAGGGCGCCGCCCACGAGCGGCGCGCCGGTCTCCTTGCCGCGGACGTACGGGATGTCGGCGAACAGCAGGCGGTCGCTGACGCGGCCCTTCATGGCGAAGCGGCCGGCGATGTGCCGCTGGCTCTCGGCGAGGACCGAGACGGCCCACAGCGGCTGCTCGGCGAGCAGGTCGTCCATGCGGGACCCCTCACGCAGGCTGACCAGCACCAACGGCGGGTCCAGGGACACCGACATGAACGCCGTGGCGGTCATGCCGACGTCCTCGCCGGCCGGTGCGTGCGGATCGTCGGGGTCCAGCGGCGGCTCCAGCGCGGTCACCAGGACCACACCCGCGGCCAACCGCGACATCGCGGCACGGAACTCGTCGTTGCTCACTCCCTCAGCATGCCCAAAGGGGCTGGGGGAGGCGGGGAGGACGGCGGTCACGGGCTGCGCGGGGGGAGAAGTGTTCGGCACGCCGGAAACGCTAATGTCGGTCCCGCGCACCCCACATCGGGCCTGCGCCCGAGAACGGTCCTAGGACTCCGGACGGACCCGCGCGGAAGTGTTCAGGCGGTTTCGTGCGATCTCCACGAACGCACCCACTTTGCGTCCAGTAAACACACAGGAAAAACGCAGAAACACCGCTCAATTGTTCACGTTTACCTGTGACTTGAGTCACAAGAGCCATTAATTGTTGACCCTGTGTACCGAGTGAGCAGCGCGCTGTGATTCAGTGGCGGGGACTAGCAAGGGACGTTACGCCGAAGTAGAACCCTTGATTCGCTGCGAGGTCTCGGGGGGAGGGCGAGCATGGAGACCGAGTCGGAGCCGTATGTCCGTCTTGCGACCCTGCGACAACTGCACCAGGTCATGGCTGACATGAACACGGCCCGGAGTCTGGCGGACACGCTGCAGACCGTGGCCGACGGCGTCGTGAACGGCCTCGGCTACGAGCTCGCGTGCGTCAACCTCGTACGGCCCGACGGCGATCTCGTCGTGGCCGCCTTCGCCGGCAATCCCGCCGCCGAGGCCCTGATCACCGGCCGCGTCGGCTCCCGTGAGTCGTGGGAGCGCCGGCTGAGCATGGGCGAGCACTGGGGCGACCTGGTGTTCATCCCGCACACCGAGGGCTGGGTCCTCGACGACGACGACGTCCCGCAGTGGTACACCGACGGTCCCGCGCCCCGCTTCGAGGACGAGTGGCACCCCTCGGACCGCCTCTTCGCGCCGATGTACACGCCAGGTGTGCAGGGCGGCGCGTGCGGCGAGCTGATCGGGGTCCTGTCCGTGGACCGGCCGCGCAACGGCCGGTTGCCGGGCGCGTGGGGGCGCGAGGCGCTCCAGATGTACGCGTTCCAGGCGGCGATCGCCATCAGCAACGCACGTCTACGCGCGAATATGCAGCGGGCACTGGTCAGGCTCGAACGGGATCAGCAGGCCCTGCGCGCCAGCGAGGAAAGCTTCAGGCAGGCCTTCGAGTACGCCCCCTCCGGCATGGCCATCGCCGAGATGGGCGGCGACCAGCACGGCCGGATCCTGCGCACCAACGACGCCCTGTGCCGGCTGCTCGGCCGCCCCGCCTCCGCGATGCGCCGCTACTCCTTCTCCGACCTCGTCCACCCCGAGGACATCGGCACCCTGCTGCGGACCTCGGCGGAGGGCGGACGGGCGGAGCTCAGGCTCGGGCGCCGCGACGGCACATACGTCTGGGTCTCGCTGCGCAACTCCGTCGTCGCGGACGCCGCCGACGGGCCCCGCTTCCTGCTCACCCACGTCGAGGACATCGAGGACCGCAAGCGCCGCGAGCTGCAGCTCGCCCACCGGGCCTCGCACGACTCGCTCACCGGCCTGCCGAACTCCGCCGAGCTGCGCTCGCGCCTGGCCGCCCGGCTGTGCAAGCGCCCCGCCCACGCGGGCGCCCTGGAGTCCATGGACGTGGCCTACGGCCACCCGGCGGTCTTCGACGCCAACGGCCATGGCTTCGACTTCCCGGGCGCGACGGCGCTCGACGCCTACGACCATCACGTGCACACCATCGCCCCGGACGAGGGCGAGCGGGACGACGGCACCAAGGGGCTCGCGGTGCTCTTCTGCGACCTCGACGGCTTCAAGTCGATCAACGACCGGTTCGGGCACAACGCGGGTGACGCGGTTCTCATCGAGGTCGCGAAGCGGCTGTCCCGCCAGGTCCGTGACGGCGACACCGTCGCCCGGCTCGGCGGCGACGAGTTCGTGATCCTCGCCGACGGGCTCGGCCGGGCCGACGCGCAGGACCTCGCCGTACGTCTGCGTAACGAGATCATCCAGCCGATCCGGGCGGAGGGGCGTGCCGTACGGGTCGGCGCGAGCTTCGGCATCGGGTGGGCACACTGCGGGATGACCGCGGACGAAGTGTTGAAGTCCGCCGACGAGCGGATGTACGTAGAGAAACGATCTCGTCCCAAACAACACAGACGCGCGGGATGAATCCCAGGTCAGCGAGCTGATGCGGTCTGAGTCACCCGTTTGGGCCAGCAGGAGCGGGTAGGCTCGCCTTTCTGACCGTGCTATCGCAACGCCCGCACCTGGTGAGGAGTACCAAGGGATGACGTCCGGCAACAACGGCGCCAGTACGCCCGAGGACGACGACCCGT
This sequence comes from Streptomyces sp. NPDC111802, assembly GCF_055634335.1. Taxonomy (NCBI): domain Bacteria; kingdom Bacillati; phylum Actinomycetota; class Actinomycetes; order Kitasatosporales; family Streptomycetaceae; genus Streptomyces; species Streptomyces sp. NPDC111802. The sequence continues at coordinate 63,433 of NZ_JBVKCZ010000011.1, forward strand.
TCGGCTACCTCTACGCCGACGGGCAGGCCAACGGCGCCCAGCCGCCCTCCGGTGGCTACGGCTACCCGAACTCGGTGGGAGGCAACCGCGCACGCGCGGTCGGACAGCGCCAGTACGGCCAGCAGGCACCGACGGCCGCCTACGGCCAGGTACCGCAACAGCAGGGCACGTACGGCCAGCCGAACGCGCACTACGCGGCACCGGAGACCCTGCCCGGCGGGGCTACCACGGCCCAGACGTCCTACAGCGGCGGCACCGGCCCCGGCCGCGGCGGCCCCAACACCAAGGGCCTCCTGATCGGCGCGATCGCGGTCGTGGCGGCGGTGGTCATCGGGATCAGCGTGGCGATGCTGGGCGGCGACGACGAGAAGGACAAGGCGGGGGGCGACACGGGGGCGACCCCGACTCAGTCCCAGCAGAGCAGCGCGCCGAGCCCGTCGCACAGCAACAGCCAGGCGGCCGAGGACGACCTGCCGACGATCGACGCCAAGGCACTCGCCCTCGCCGGCGGCGCCACCACCGCGTCCGACATCAAGGGCGCCCAGGCGGACGGCGGCGTCTACGTCACCGGCTTCAACGCGGTCGGCTCCTCGGTCACCTGGTCCGTGAACGGCATCCCGAAGAGCGGCAAGTACACCGTGTACGTCGGCTACAGCGTCCCGGGCAAGGACCAGAACGCCACCCTCACGATCAACGGCACGGCGTCCACTGCCCCGGTCGACCTGAAGAACTGGTCGGGCGGCCCCGAGGGCGACTACGAAAAGGGCTGGACGAAGACCTACAACTACGTCCAGCTCAACAAGGGCACGAACACGATCAAGGTGTCCTGCGAGCAGGGCAACCAGTGCGACGCCCTCATCGACCAGATGTGGCTGGTCAAGGGCTGGGTCGACTCGTAGCAGTCAGGCCGCGCTGACCTCCCCGGTCACCGCCACCCGCCCCAGCAGCTCCTCGTAGGCGTCCCGGTCGAACTCTCCGGCCACCGGCGACACGACGCTCGCCGCGCTCAGTGCTGTCGCGCGGGCCAGTCGGTCCGGCCATGGGAGTTTCTCCGCCCACCCCGACAGCAGGCCCGCGACCGCCGCGTCGCCCGCGCCGGTCGGGTTGCCGTGGAGGTGGGTGGGTGGGGTGGCGCGCCAGCGGCCCTCGGGGGTTACCGCGAGCAGGCCTTCCGCGCCCAGGGAGGCCACCACCGCGCGGGCGCCGCGGCGACGCGCGTCCTGGGTCGCGCGTAGCGGCTCGTGGGAGCCGGTCAGTTCGGCCAGTTCGTCGGCGTTCGGCTTGATGAGGTCCGGGCGGGCGGCGACGCCCCGGCGCAGTGCCTCGCCGCTGGTGTCCAGCAGGACGGGGACGTCGGATGCCTTCGCGGCCCGGACCAGGGCGGCGTATGCGCCCACCGGTACTCCCGGCGGCAGGCTGCCGCACAGGGCCACCGCCGACGCCGAGGTGAGGAGATCCTCGTACGCCTTCTGGAAGGCGGACCACTCGGCGGGCGTGACCGTCGGGCCGGGTTCGTTGAGCTGGGTCGTGTCGCCGGTGAGCTCGTCCACCACGGCGATCGTCCGGCGGGTCGGGCCCGTCACCGGCACCAGCGCGTCCACCACGGCCGGCGTGGCCGTGAGCAGGTCCCGGACCACCCGGCCCGTCGCGCCGCCCGTGAAGCCCGTGACCGTCACCTCATGGCCGAGGGCCGCCAGCACCCGGGCCACGTTCAGGCCCTTGCCGCCGGGGCGTTCGGTCACCTCGGAGACGCGGTGGGACGCATGGGGGCGCAGGGACCGTACGCGATAGGTGATGTCGAGAGCGGTGTTCAGCGTGACCGTGAGGATCACCTGTACTCGACCTCCCCCGAAGAGTTCAGCATGTGTGTGCCGTCCGTCTGCCGGATGTTCCGTCCGGCAGATGCCGATCATGCCAAACGGGCGGCAGTCGTCCCAGTCTCGCAGGACAACCACCGCCCCCAACAGGCGGACACATCACCCCAGTTGGGGATCGACCACCCATTCTCCCCGGCGCATGACGCCCTTGAGGTCGAAGTCGGAGTCCAGTACCACCAGGTCGGCGTCCTTGCCGGGCTCCAGTGAGCCGATCCGGTCGTAGCGGCCGAGCAGCCTGGCGGGGTTGGCGGACAGGGCCGCCACCGCGTCCTCGACCGGCAGCCGGTCGATCGTCACCGCCCGCTTGAAGGCGCGGTCCAGGGTGAGGGTGGAGCCCGCGATCGAGCCGCCCTCGACGAGGCGGGCGACCCCGTCGGCGACCTCGACCTCCAGCGGGCCGAGCATGTAGCGGCCGTCGCCGAAGCCGGCCGCGTCCATCGCGTCCGTGATGAACGCGACCCGGTCCGCGCCCGCGTGATGGAACGCCAGTTGCAGGGACGCCGGATGCAGGTGCGTGCCGTCGTTGATCAGCTCGACCGTCACTCGCTCGTCCTCCAGCAGGGCCGCGATCGGGCCCGGCTCGCGGTGACCGAGTGGCGGCATCGCGTTGAAGAGGTGGGTGGCGACCGTGGCTCCCGCCTCGATCGCCTCCACCGTCTGCTCGTACGTCGCGTCGGTGTGCCCGATCGCCGCGATGACACCGTGCTCGGCGAGCAGCCGTACGGAGTCGATGCCGCCCGGCAGTTCGGTGGCGAGGGTGACCATCGTCGCGTGGCCGCGTGCCGCGTCGATCAGCTTGCGGACGTCCGCCGGGGCCGGATCGCGCAGCAGCTCCTCGGAGTGGGCGCCCTTGCGGCACGGGGAGATGAACGGCCCCTCGAAGTGGATGCCCGCGATGTCGCCCTGCTCGGCCAGCTCGGACAGCAGGCCCGCGCGCCGGGTGAGGAAGTCCATGTCGCCGGTGACGGTGGAGGCGACGAGGGTGGTGGTGCCGTGCAGACGGTGGGTGTGGATGCCCTTCAGTACCTCTTCGGGGGTGCCCGAGGTGAAGGAGGCTCCGCCGCCGCCGTGGTTGTGGATGTCGACGAATCCGGGCACCAGGTAGTGGCCGGTCACGTCGATGACCTGGGCGTTCTCCGGGGCTGAGGCGGTGATTCGGGTGCCGTCGACGATCACTTGGCCCCCATTGAGGGTTCCCGTCGGCATGACCACGTTGGCGCCGGACAGGACGAGGGGCGCCTTGTGCGGTGCGGGGTGCGGGTTGTGTGGGGCTGGTCGCGCAGTTCCCCGCGCCCCTAGGTCGGCTGCCATCAGGGAGTTACCTCCGTACGGTCGGTTCGGTCGAGGAGATCCCAGGCCAGGAGGCCGGCACCGAGGCAACCGGCCGTGTCCCCAAGGGCCGCGGGGACGATCTCCGGCAGCTTCTGAAAAGTGACCCGCCGCCGGACGGCCTCCCGCAGCGGTGTGAACAAGGTTTCCCCGGCCTCGGCCAGGCCGCCACCGATGATCAGGGTGCGGGGGTCCAGCAGGGTGAGTGCGGTGACCAGGCCGTCGGCGAGGGCGTCCACGGCCTGCTGCCAGACCCGTACGGCGTTCGGATCGCCGGACGCGACGGCCTTGGCGCAGTCCGCGGCGTCCGCCTCGGGGTCACCGCAGGCGGCGGCCCATGCCTCGCTCACCGCGGCCGCGGAGGCGAACCGCTCCAGGCAGCCGCGCTGTCCGCACGGGCAGGGGGCACCGCCGGGCCGTACGACGATGTGGCCGATCTCGCCCGCGAAGCCGTGCGCACCCGCCTCCACCCGGCCGTCGATGCCGATGGCGCCGGCGATCCCGGTGCCGAGCGGCACGAAGAGGAAGCGGTCGGCACCCCTGCCCGCGCCGATGCGGCCCTCGGCGAGACCGCCGGTGCGCACGTCGTGGCCGAGGGCGACGGGCACGCCGCCGAGCCGGTCGGCCATCAGCTGCCGCAGGGGTACGTCCCGCCAGCCCAGGTTGGCCGCGTAGGCGGCGACGCCGCGTTCCTCGTCGACGATGCCGGGGACGGCGACACCGGCGGCGACCGCGGGCTCGCCGAAGCGCTCCTCGCCGTACGCGCGCAGCTCGGCGGCGAAGTCGAGGATGCCCTCGACGACCGCGTCCGGCCCGCGCTCGCGCCCGGTCGGCCGGCGGGCCTGGTGCAGCAACTCGCCGCTCGCCCCGGCCAGGGCGGCCTTCATCCCGGTGCCGCCCACATCGAGGGCGATGACATGTCTCACGGGGGACAGTGTGGCTTGCGCACCCGGGAGAGGTCTAGTCCACTTACGTGGTGTAGACCTTAGGGGGCAATATGTATGACGTTTCGAAAATCAACCACGATCTTTCGAACATGGGTGTGGGGCGGGTTGGCGTGCAGCGGCGTAGTCGTAGTCGTAGTCGGACGGGAGTGATCGCGGCGGTGTCCGCACTGGGTCTGACAGCGGCCCTGGGCGGCTGTGGGCTCACCGGCGGCTCGGACGAGGTGACGCTGCGGCTGGTCGCCGCGGACTACGGGGACAGCGAGGCGAACGGCTCCCAGAAGTACTGGGACAAGCTCGTCAAGGCGTACGAGGCCGAGCACCCCGGTGTGACGGTCGACGTCACGGTGTACTCCTGGAACGACGTCGACGCCGAGGTCAAGAAGATGGTCGACGCCGGGGAGGCGCCGGACATGGCGCAGATCGGCGCGTACGCCGACTACGCCGCGAAGGGCCTGCTCTACCAGGCCGACGAACTGCTCTCCATCCCCGTCCAGGCCGACTTCGTCGCGCAGTTCGCGGACGCGGGGCAGGTGAACGGGGTGCAGTACGGCATACCGTTCGCCTCCTCCACGCGCCTGCTCTTCTACAACAAGACGCTCTTCGAGAAGGCCGGTGTCGCCGCGCCGACGACCTGGAAGGAGTTGGCCGCCGACGCCGAGGCGCTGAAGGCGGAGGGCGTGAAGTACCCGTACGCGCTGCCGCTCGGGCCCGAGGAGGCGCAGGCCGAGACGATGCAGTGGCTGCTGAGCGGTGGGGGCGGGTACACCGACAGCAATCTCGGTACGTACAGCATCGACGCCCCGGAGAACGTCGCCACCTTCAACTGGCTCAAGAACGACCTGGTCGGCAAGGGGCTGACGGGGCCGGTGGCGCCGGGCGAGCTCAACCGGGCCGACGCGTTCTCGGCGTTCGCGGCGGGGGACGTGGGCATGCTCAACGGCCATCCGTCGCTGATGCAGATGGCCGGGAAGAAGGGCGTGAAGTACGGCATCGTGCCGATGCCCGGGGTGGACGGCCCGAGCAAGGTCTCCATGGGTGTGGCGGACTGGATGATGGCGTTCAAGGAGAACGGCCATGCCGACCAGGTGGGCGAGTTCCTCGACTTCGTCTACGACAAGGAGAACGTCCTGGACTTCTCCCGTGAGTACGACCTGCTTCCGGTCACGAACTCCGCGTCCAGGGTGATGACCGGGGCCGAGCAGGACGCCGGCCTCAAGCCGTTCCTGGAGGAACTTCCGCTCTCCGAGCTCTACCCGGTCGGTCGGACGTCGTGGGCCGCGGTGAGTGCGGACGTCAAGCAGCGGATCGGGAAGGCCGTGTCCCCCGGGGGTAGCCCGGCGGCGATTCTGGGGCAGTTGCAGTCGACGGCTTCGCGGGCGGAGAGTGCGGAGTAGTCGACGTCGGTCGCCGGTCGCCGGTCGCCGGTCGCCGGTCGCCGGTCGTCGGTGGGCCGGTTGTCGGTGGCGGGGGTTACGGTGCGAGCCATGACCCAGGACCAGCCCGACCCCGCCTCTGACCCCGCCTCCGGCCTCGCCGAACGGGAGCGGGCCGTGCTCGCTCTGGAGCGGCGGGGCTTTGCGGGACCTGGCGCGAAGGAGCGGGCGATACGCGAGGAGCTCGGCCTGGCTCCCGTCCGCTACTACCAGTTGCTGAACGCGCTGCTGGACGACCCGAGGGCGCTGGCCCATGATCCGGTGACGGTGAATCGGCTGCGGCGGGTGCGGGAGACTCGGCGGGGGGAGCGGTGACGGGTGCGGGCCGGGAGGTTTCTCGCCCCCGCCGCCCCTACCCGTCCCATCCCCCAGGGGCGCTGCCCCTTCGACCCCGCCAGGGGGCTCCGCCCCCTGGACCCCCGCTCCTCAAACGCCGGAGGGGCTGATTTCGGCCCGCCCGCCGTTTTCGACGCCGGTCCGTATATCCAGCCCGTCCGGCGTTTGAGGACGAGGCCCGTTCAGGGCCGAAGCGGGGGTCTGGGGGCGGCAGCCCCCAGGGATGGGACGGGTAGGGGCGGCGGGGGCGAGAACCTTCCGTTCCGTGCGGTTCATTCGGTCACCGGTGGATAGGGTCGCCCTATGGCTCTGCCCACCCCCTCGACCCGACCCGGCCGTGACGGACTCGCCGCCATCCTCGCGCGTCCCGACCGCGCGCTGATCGCACTCGACTTCGACGGGACGCTCGCTCCGATCGTGCCGGACCCGGAGAAGGCACGGGCGCACCCGGACGCCCTCCCGGCGCTCGCCGCACTCGCCCCCAAGGTCGCCGCCGTCGCCGTGATCACCGGCCGCCCGGCCGACGTCGCCGTGCGGTACGGCGGATTCGCCGGGGTCCCGGGGCTGGAGCACCTCGTCGTGCTGGGGCACTACGGCGCCGAGCGCTGGGACGCCGTCAGCGGCGAGGTCACCGCACCCGACCCGCACCCCGGCGTGGCCGCCGTCCGGGCGGAACTGCCCGGGCTGCTGGGCGGCAACGGCACATGGATCGAGGACAAGGGGCACGCCATCGCCGTACACACGCGACGAGCTGAAGACCCGCAAGGCACCTTCGACGCCCTCCGCGAACCCCTCGCCGACCTCGCCACCCGCAACGGCCTGATCGTCGAACCCGGCCGTATGGTCCTGGAACTGCGCCCACCCGGCATGGACAAGGGCGTGGCGCTCACCGAATACGTCCGGGAACTCGGCGCCGAGTCCGTCCTCTACGCCGGCGACGACCTCGGCGACCTCCCCGCCTACGCCGCCGTCGACCGACTCCGCTCCGACGGCACCCCGGGACTCCTGGTGTGCAGCGGCAGCGAGGAGGTCACCGAGCTGTCGAAGCAGGCGGACGTCGTGGTCGACGGCCCGGCAGGGGTCGTACGGCTGTTGCGGCAGATCGCCGCTCAGGCGGGTTGATCTACGCCCGCCCCTCCTCCAACCCCCGCAACTGATCCAGGAACCACTGCGCGGGCGGCAGCGCGGTCGCTGCCGCCGCCAGCCGCTTCGAGCGCTCCGCCCGCTCCTCCGGCCGCATGGTCAACGCCTCGTGCAGCGCCCGCGCCGTGCCGATCACGTCGTACGGGTTGACGGCGTACGCGTCCTCGCCGAGTTCCTCGAAGGCCCCCGCCTCCCGTGACAGCACCAGCGCGCAGCCCTCGTCGGACACGACCGGCACCTCCTTGGCGACGAGGTTCATGCCGTCCCGGATGGGGTTGACCAGCGCCACGTCCGCCAGCCGGTACGCGGCCAGCGAGCGGGCGAAGTCGTCCTTGACGTGAAGCACGATCGGGGTCCAACCCGGTGTCCCGTACTGGGAGTTGATCTCCTCCGCCAGCCGCTGGACCTCGGCCGTGTAGTCGCGGTACACCGCCAGGTCCTGCCGTGAGGGGTACGCGAAGGCGACGTGCACCACCCGTTCGCGCCACTCGGGGTGGTCGTCGAGCAGCTGCCGGTAGGCCAGCAGGCCGCGCACGATGTTCTTGGACAGCTCGGTCCGGTCGACCCGCACGATCGTCCTGCGGGCCCTCCCGTCCGCGGTCGTGCCGATCTCGCCGCGCAGCACGGCCATCCGCTCGGCCACGTCGGTCTCGTGCGAACGCGCCCGCAGGAAGTCCGCGTCCGCCCCCAGCCCGTGCACCCCGATCCGCGTCCCCCCGAGCCCTCCGGCGATGTCGGCGCAGCACGCCTCGAACGCGTCCGCCCATCGCCGCGTGAGGAATCCCAGCCGGTCCGCGCCGAGCATCCCGCGCAGCACCTGACCCGCGATGTCGTCGGGCAGCATCCGGAAGTACTCCGGCGGCGCCCACGGCGTGTGCGAGAAGTGGCCGATCCGCAGATCCGGGCGCAGCTCGCGCAGCATCCCCGGCACCAGCGTCAGGTGGTAGTCCTGCACCAGCACCGCCGCCCCGGGCGCCGCCTGCCGGGCCAGTGCCTCGGCGAAGGCGCGGTTGTAGGTCTCGTACGAGGCCCACTGGCGCCGGAACTCCGCGTCGAAGACCGGCTCCAGCGGTGTCTGGTACAGCATGTGGTGGACGAACCACAGGACCGAGTTGGCGATGCCGTTGTACGCGTCCGCGTGCACGTCGGCCAGGATGTCCAGCATCAGCACGCCGTCCTCGCCGACCCCGCGCCGCACCGCCTCCCGGTCCCCGACGGACAGCGCGGAGCACACCCACAGGGCGTCCGCGTCCGGACCGATCGCCGACAGCCCGGAGACGACTCCGCCGCCGCCTCTCTTGGAGTGCAGCGAGCCGTCGTCGCGCACCTCGTACGAGACCGGGCCGCGGTTCGACGCGACCAGCACCTTGGCAGCACCCTGCGTGGAAGCCATACGCCTCAACCTAGCCCGCGCCGGAAACGCTCAAACGTGCGGTTCCGCTCAGTGGGCGGCACTTGTACGCCCTGTATACGGCCGGTTTCCGGTGTTTACGCGACCTTCCGCGTCGCATACTCGGCGATCTCCACCATCGGCGGCCGCTCCTCGGTGTCCACCGAGTACGTACGCGGCTCGAAACCGTCCTCGCCCCGCTCGAACTGGGTGAGGGAGGGGCGGATCAGATGACCGCGGGCCAGCCTCAGCTGGGCCGTGCGGTAGATCGCGGCGGACATCCGGCCGAGCGCCTGTCCGTCCTGGTGGCGGTGCTTGCGCACCCCCACGTCCACCTGGGCCAGAGCGTCCAGGCCCACCAGATGCAGGGCGTCGACCAGCATGCCGAGCTCGACGCCGTATCCGACGGGGAACGGCAGCTGCTCAAGCAGCGACCTGCGCGCCGCGTACTCGCCGCCGAGCGGCTGCACGAAACCGGCCAGCTGTGGCCAGTGCATGTTCAGCAGCGGGCGCGCCATCAGCTCGGTCACCCGGCCGCCCTGTCCGGCCGCCGAGCCCAGCGGGCGGTCGTACATCGCCTTGACCAGGTCCACGTCGGGGTCGGTGAGCAGCGGGCCGACGATGCCGGAGACGAAGTCGGAGGAGAACTCCTTCAGGTCGGCGTCGATGAAGCAGACGATGTCCCCGCTCGTCACCAGCAGCGAGCGCCACAGCACCTCGCCCTTGCCGGGCACGGCCGGGACGCGTGGGAGGATCTCGTCCCGGTGCACCACGCGCGCGCCCGCGGCGGCGGCCACCTCGGAGGTGCGGTCGGTGGACCCGGAGTCGACGACGACGATCTCGTCGACCAGCGGAATCTGCCGCACCAGGTCATGGGCGATGATCGAGACGATCTCGCCGACCGTCTCCTCCTCGTTGAGTGCGGGCAGCACGACGGACACCGACTGGCCCGTGCGCTGCTTGGCGGCGAGGATGTGATGCGGCGGGCGATCGGCAACGGACCAGGAGCGGCTGCTCAGCCAGCGCTCAGTTTCTTCCAGCACGGTGGGCGGCTCCTCACTGTCGGGACGCGATGATCCATCTCGCGGTTCGGACGGCTATCTCAACTGTCCTGGCCTTCGGTTACAGTCTTGAACAACGCGGATGACCATCGCATGTCCTGGGTCGACCGTCGTCAACAACCGCATACCGCTCATCCAGAGGGGCAGAGGGATACGGCCCGATGAAGCCCCGGCAACCCTCCAGTCGGTTCTCGTAGATCAGCGTCGATCGTCACCGTTGATCGTCTCCGCGAGGCTCCCGGCTAGGGAAGGTGCCAAATCCGTCTCACGGCGAGATGCGTCGTGAGGAAGATGAGGAGAAAGGGCCTCGCCTCACATGGCTGTGCAGACTGTTGCAAGCACCACCGACTCCACCGTAGACCTCGGTCCCGCCGCGGCGCTGTCCTGCCGCGAGTGCGGTCACCGGGTCCCGCTCGGCCCGGTCTTCGCGTGCGAGGAGTGTTTCGGCCCGCTGGAGATCGCGTACGACTTCTCGGCCTACGACACCGAGGAGCTCCGTAAGCGGATCGAAGCGGGTCCCGCGAACATCTGGCGCTATGCGCCGCTCCTTCCCGTCCCGGCCGACGTGGCGACCAAGCCGAACATCAACCCCGGCTGGACCAAGCTCGTCAAGGCCGACAACCTCGCGAACGAGCTCGGCGTCGACGCCGGCAAGCTGTTCGTCAAGGACGACTCCGGCAACCCGACGCACTCCTTCAAGGACCGCGTCGTCGCCCAGGCCCTGGAGGCCGCCCGCGCCTTCGGCTTCACCACCCTCTCCTGCTCCTCGACCGGCAACCTCGCCGGTGCGGTGGGCGCCGCCGCGGCCCGCGCCGGTTTCCGGTCCTGCGTGTTCATCCCGCACGACCTGGAGCAGGGCAAGGTCGTCATGGCCGCGGTCTACGGCGGCGAGCTCGTCGGCATCGAGGGCAACTACGACGACGTGAACCGTTTCTGCTCCGAGCTGATCGGCGACCCGGCCGGCGAGGGCTGGGGCTTTGTGAACGTCAACCTGCGGCCGTACTACGCCGAGGGTTCCAAGACCCTGGCGTACGAGATCTGCGAGCAGCTCGGCTGGCAGCTCCCGGACCAGCTGGTCGTCCCGATCGCGTCCGGCTCGCAGCTCACCAAGATCGACAAGGGGCTGCAGGAGCTGATCAAGCTCGGGCTCGTCGAGGACAAGCCGTACAAGATCTTCGGTGCGCAGGCCGAGGGCTGCTCGCCGGTGTCGACGGCGTTCAAGGCCGGCCACGACGTGGTCCGCCCGCAGAAGCCGAACACCATCGCCAAGTCGCTGGCGATCGGCAATCCGGCCGACGGCCCGTACGTCCTCGACATCGCGCGCCGCACGGGCGGGTTCGTGGAGGATGTGACGGACGAGCAGGTCGTGGACGCGATCAAGGTGCTCGCCCGGACCGAGGGCATCTTCGCGGAGACCGCGGGTGGTGTGACGGTGGGCGTCACGAGGAAGCTCATCGAGAACGGGGTCCTCGACCCCACCAGGACCACCGTCGTCCTCAACACCGGCGACGGCCTCAAGACCCTTGACGCGGTGGCCGGTACCGGTCTCACCGCCACCATCCGCCCGAACCTGGACTCCTTCCGAGAGGCTGGCCTCGCATGAGCGTGACCGTCCGCATCCCCACCATCCTGCGCACCTACACCGGCGGGCAGGCCGAGGTCGCCGCCGACGGCGCCAACCTCGGCGAGGTCATCGCCGATCTGGAGAAGAACCACACCGGGATCGCCGCCCGGGTGCTCGACGACCAGGGCAAGCTGCGCCGGTTCGTCAATGTGTACGTCAATGACGACGACGTGCGTTTCGAGCAGGGGCTGGAGACGGCGACCCCGGACGGTGCGGGTGTCTCCATCATTCCGGCCGTGGCCGGCGGCTGACCGGCTGACCGAATGACCGATCATTACCATCGGTAACCCCGGTCACTAAGAGTTCATCGAATTGCCCCCTCCGTGAGAGAAGCGGAGGGGGCAATTCTGTGTGGTTGAGCGGGGTACAGTTGGGGAATGCGCGGCCGATCTCCGAGTCGGTTGCCCTTGATTTCTGCCGCAGGCCCGACAAGAAGTAGCCAAAGTGTGCGGGTTTTTTGCGGCTTTTGTGCCGTTTGCCGGGTCCGACTTGACCTGAAGTCAGCGGAATTGTCCCCACATTCCCGACCGGTCGTGCCCGGATTTCTCGTCCGATTGACCTGTTGCAGACGGCAGTTGGGCAGATACATTCAGCCGCGGTCGACGCGTTCCGGCGCACGCCCCCGACCGATGGGGGGTGAGGTCTGACCCGGATCCGCGAAGTGTGGATCTGTGCAAGGGCCAGTAATAGGGGAGTTAGGCATGGCTCAGGGCACCGTCAAGTGGTTCAACGCGGAGAAGGGGTACGGCTTCATCGCGGTCGACGGTGGTGCGGATGTTTTCGTCCACTACAGCGCGATCCAGATGGACGGGTACCGCACCCTGGAGGAAGGTCAGCGGGTCGATTTCGAGATCTCGCAGGGCCAGAAGGGGCCGCAGGCGGACATGGTCCGTCTCGCGACCACCTGAAGCACGCGTCGACTAACAGCAGCGACGTTCTTCTTCGAAGGACCCGCACTCCCCGGGGTGCGGGTCCTTCGCCATGTCCGGACCTGTCCGGCCCTGTCCGGCACCCGTTCACGTCCGGCCGAGCGCCCGCCCGATCCCCGAGAGCCGCTTGCGCCCGCCCGTCGCCCGGCCGCCACCCCCCATCGAGCCCGCTTCGCGGGCGCCTTGCACTCTCGTACCCCGAGTGCTAATCATTGGCGTTAGCACTCTGAAGGTGAGAGTGACAACGAAGGACCGGGTCGGTGAGGCCCGCAGGCCGGGTGGTGCAAGGAATCACAAGGCATGCGAGCCGTCCGTCGCGGGCGCGGGCGCGGTCCGAAGGAATCACCCCCAGTCCTGGAGGGACCACTTCACATGGCCAAGATCATCGCGTTCGACGAGGAGGCGCGGCGCGGCCTCGAGCGCGGCATGAACCAGCTCGCGGACGCCGTGAAGGTGACGCTCGGCCCCAAGGGCCGCAACGTCGTCCTCGAGAAGAAGTGGGGCGCCCCCACGATCACCAACGATGGTGTCTCCATCGCCAAGGAGATCGAGCTCGAGGACCCGTACGAGAAGATCGGCGCCGAGCTGGTCAAGGAAGTCGCCAAGAAGACGGACGACGTCGCCGGTGACGGTACGACCACGGCGACCGTTCTCGCCCAGGCCCTGGTCAAGGAGGGCCTGCGCAACGTAGCCGCCGGCGCCAACCCGATGGCCCTCAAGCGCGGTATCGAGAAGGCCGTCGAGGCCGTCTCCGCCGCCCTGCTCGAGCAGGCCAAGGACGTCGAGACCAAGGAGCAGATCGCCTCCACGGCCTCCATCTCCGCCGCCGACACCCAGATCGGCGAGCTCATCGCCGAGGCCATGGACAAGGTCGGCAAGGAAGGCGTCATCACCGTCGAGGAGTCCCAGACCTTCGGTCTGGAGCTGGAGCTCACCGAGGGTATGCGCTTCGACAAGGGCTACATCTCGGCGTACTTCGCCACCGACATGGAGCGGATGGAGGCATCGCTCGACGACCCGTACATCCTGATCGCCAACTCCAAGATCGGCTCCGTCAAGGACCTGCTCCCGCTCCTGGAGAAGGTCATGCAGTCGGGCAAGCCGCTGCTGATCATCGCCGAGGACGTCGAGGGCGAGGCCCTGTCGACCCTGGTCGTCAACAAGATCCGCGGCACCTTCAAGTCCGTCGCGGTCAAGGCCCCGGGCTTCGGTGACCGCCGCAAGGCGATGCTGAACGACATCGCCATCCTCACCGGTGGCGAGGTCATCTCCGAGGAGGTCGGTCTCAAGCTCGAGAACACCTCCCTCGACCTGCTGGGCCGCGCCCGCAAGGTGGTCATCACCAAGGACGAGACCACCATCGTCGACGGCGCCGGCTCCACGGAGCAGGTGCAGGGCCGGGTCAACCAGATCCGCGCCGAGATCGAGAACAGCGACTCGGACTACGACCGCGAGAAGCTGCAGGAGCGCCTGGCGAAGCTCGCCGGCGGTGTCGCGGTCATCAAGGCCGGTGCCGCCACCGAGGTGGAGCTCAAGGAGCGCAAGCACCGCATCGAGGACGCCGTGCGCAACGCCAAGGCGGCCGTCGAGGAGGGCATCGTCGCCGGTGGTGGCGTGGCCCTGCTCCAGGCTTCCGGTGTCTTCGAGAAGCTGGACCTCGAGGGTGACGAGGCGACCGGCGCCAACGCCGTGAAGCTCGCCCTGGAGGCCCCGCTCAAGCAGATCGCCGTCAACGGTGGTCTCGAGGGTGGCGTCGTCGTGGAGAAGGTCCGCAACCTTCAGGTCGGTCACGGCCTGAACGCCGCGACCGGTGAGTACGTCGACATGATCGCCGAGGGCATCATCGACCCGGCGAAGGTGACGCGTTCCGCGCTGCAGAACGCCGCGTCGATCGCCGCGCTGTTCCTCACCACCGAGGCCGTCATCGCCGACAAGCCGGAGAAGGCCGCCGCGCCTGCCGGTGGCGGTATGCCGGGCGGTGACATGGACTTCTGATCGACCTCGGGGCCCCGGCTCCGGTTGATCAACGTCCTTACCGAGGGCGGCACTTCCTGTTGCGACAGGGGGTGCCGCCCTCGGTGCGTTTGGCGGGCGCGGGTGGTTCGTGGTTGCTCGCGCAGTTCCCCGCGCCCCTGGAGGGACGTCCACTGCACGTACCCAAGGGGCGCGGGGAACTGCGCGACCAGCCCCCACCGGCCCGCAGCCGCCCACGAAAACCTCACCCTCCACTCGGGAATGCGTGGCCTCACCCCCACCGTTGCTTAATGTGGTGCAACAATGCGTGCGCACATACCGAACGGTATAAACAGTCCCGCTTCCAAGGAGCCCTCCAGGTGACCGTCACCGAGTCCGCCGCCTCCCGCGCGGCCCAGATCCTGTCCCGGCCGACCGCGATCAACGGCCTCACCGTCCCGAACCGCATCGTGATGGCGCCGATGACCCGGATGTTCTCGCCGGGCGGCGTCCCCGGTGAGGACGTGCTGTCGTACTACTCGCGTCGGGCCGCCGCCGGGGTGGGGCTGATCGTCACCGAGGGGACGTACGTCGGCCATGAGTCGGCCGGGCAGAGCAACCGGGTGCCGCGGTTCCACGGGGAGGAGCAGCTGGCGGGCTGGGCGAAGGTCGCCGAGGCGGTGCACGCGGCGGGCGGCACCATCGTGCCGCAGCTGTGGCACATCGGCATGGTGCGCGAGCAGGGCCAGCCGCCGTTCGCCGACGCCCCCGCCGTCGGCCCCTCGGGTCTGCGTATCGGCGCCGACGAGGCCACCGGCAGGGCGATGACCCGGCAGGACCTGGACGACGTGATCGGCGCCTTCGCCGAGGCCGCCGCGGACGCCGAGCGCCTCGGCTTCGACGGCGTGGAGATCCACGGCGCGCACGGCTACCTCGTCGACCAGTTCCTGTGGTCGGGGACGAACCGCCGCACGGACGCGTACGGCGGTGACCCCGTCGCCCGTACGAAGTTCGGCGCTGAGATCGTGGCCGCCGTACGCGAGAAGGTCTCGCCGGACTTCCCCGTCATCTTCCGCTACTCGCAGTGGAAGCAGGAGGCCTACGACGCCCGTCTCGCCGAGACCCCGGAGGAGCTGGAGGCCATCCTGGCCCCGCTCGCCGCGGCCGGCGTCGACGCCTTCCACGCCTCCACCCGCCGCTACTGGATCCCGGAGTTCGACGGCTCCGACCTCAACCTCGCGGGCTGGACGAAGAAGCTGACCGGCAGGCCCGCCATCACGGTCGGCTCGGTCGGCCTGGACGGCGAGTTCCTCGGCGCGTTCGCCGGCCAGGGCTCCGCGCTCAAGGGCATCGACGGCCTCCTGGACCGTCTGGAGTCCGAGGAGTTCGACTTCGTCGCCGTCGGCCGGGCGCTGCTCCAGGACCCGGAGTGGGCGGCGAAGGTGCTGGCCGGCCGCTTCGAGGAGCTCGCGCCGTACGACGCGGCGTCGCTGAAGACCCTGAGCTGACGTCTGCCCGGTCGGTCTGGTCGGCCTGGTCGGCGTACGAAAGCCGCGGCTTCCGGCAGTTCGGTGATGGCCGCGGCTCGGTGACACGTTCTGACACCATGCCAGTACCTGCCACCGGAAGTTTCTTGATCACCGCTGGATCCCCTGCCTAATATCGCGTGCGTCGCTTGTCGTACAAATTGAATCGGGGGAAAATGCCACGGGATTCCGACCGGCCGGCGAATTTCCATTCCGGTGAGCTGACCGCTCAGATCCGGGCCGGCCAGACAGTCGAAGCAGAATGCCTCGGACCAGTCGTCAAGCCGTTCCTCGCGGAGGGCGGACGATCACTCATAGATTCCGCACGCATTGCCGTGGCAACGACGATCGGAACGAACGGCGCACCGATGCTGTCGCTGCTCGCCGCCGATGCCGGGGCATTCGGCGCGCTCGGTTCGTCGGGCCTCACGATCCCGCGCGCGGCCGTGAGCCCCGAGGACGCCTTGTTCGACAACCTGCGACGAGATCGGCGGATCGGTCTCGTGTACCTCGATCCGCACACCCGTCGGCGCTTCCGGGTCAACGGTGAGGTCGTGGACTCCCGCACCGACCCGCTCGAGGTGTCCATCCTCGAGGCGTTCCCCAACTGCAAGAAGTACCTGGTCCGTCAGCAGGTGACGACGTCGACGCAGGTCTCTGCGAAGGCGGCGACCCGCGGCCGGTCGATCACCCGGGCCGACGCCGCCCTGCTGTGCCAGGCATCGCTGGTCTTCGTCGGCACCGCGAATCCGCAGGGCCAGCTCGACGCGGCGACCCGCAGCGGGGACCCGGGGTTCATCCGCGAGGTCGCGCGGAACACGTTCGAGATCCCGGACTTCGCCGGAAACGCCATGTACCAGACCATCGGCAACCTCCTGCTGGAGCCGCGGGCGAGCATCGGCTTCGTCGCCGGTGACGAGTTCGTCGTGTTGACCGGCTCGTCGACCGCGCACTGGGAGGACGAGGCGGAACGATCGGGAGGCAACGGCCGCTTCTGGCGCTTCACGCCGCGTTCCTGGCGGCGGGTACCGCTTCCGATGCCGGTGGAGCTCAGCGGTTACGACCGGTCCCGGCACACCCCCGTCCTCGATTGACCATCTGCCCCTGACGCCCGCACCACTGGGAGGAATCCGCGTGTCCGCAGCGCACGACCTGACCGACAAGGGTCAGCCGCCGTCGCCCGGCCGGGTCTGGGAACTCTGCGAGTTCTACATCCTCGGCTTCGACGTCTCCCGGCTGCTCTACGCGGACGACGGCCGTCCACTGGGCGAGCGGTACGCCGCCGCCCGGGTACGCGAAGGCGTCCCCTATGACATGCGCCGCTGCCCGTACTCCGGCTCCCGGTCCGGCTACGAGATGAACGTCTCAGCGCTGCGCAGCATGCAGGCCGATTGGCCCGACGTCCTCGAGGGTGTCGCGGAGATCCGCGAGGCCTTCCACCGCCGGTACGGCCACGAGGAACTGGACTGGCGCTGGGCCTGGGTGTTCGGCCGGGTACTCACCACGCTCCCGACCCTGTACGCGCGGCGGTCCGGCGAAGGAAGCCGCACCATCGTCCCGCGGCGCATCGCCAGTCTGTACAAGCCGAGCCTCGGTATGGCGATGACGCCCGAGTACATAATGCTCGCGGGGGGCGACTGCAAGGCGGCGCCGAGTCCGGACGAATTCTTCCGGGAGACCGAGGACCGCGGGGTGTTCCTCACGCCGGACGCCGCGTGCTCCGGCCCTGTGCGTCATGTCCGGGAGTTCCTTGAGGTCTGTCTGGGGCCACGCCGCGCGCCGCGTTTCCGGTGGGTGGCGGACCTGGTCGACCTCGACGACCTCATCAGCTACAGCTGGGCGAATGCCGAGCTCGAACTCGCGAAATACCGCTTCCTGTTGGCTCTCGCCCTGCGTGACGGGCCGGACTGGCAGGAAATCTTCGATTCGCCGGCTCCGTCGTCGTTCGATGATCGCGCGCTGGACGAACTCGCCGCCCAACTCGATGAAACCATCGGGTACCTGGGATTCTCCGAAAGGATCGTCGAACTCGGTCGACGCGAGGTCACTTCGCTCGCGGAATGGTGTGAGCTGTTCTCCGACCTGCTCGTGCCCGTCCTGGGCATGGTCCATGACGGTTCGTCGCGACCGACGCTGGACACGGCAGACGTGCGTTTGATGGCCCGTCATCTCAGTCGCAGTTGGAGATCATCCGGTATCGACGCCGGACTTGAACTTGCTCGTGTACCCGTGGTGGGTCTCTGAAGATTGTATGATCCGGCGTGCCGGTCATCATGATTCCGGCCGACCACGGCGCAGGGGGATGCCATGTCGATGCCACATGCCGTGACGGCAAGTGCCGAGAGGCTCTACAGACTTCTGGTGGAGAGCGGCGGCTCGGCACCGCGCAACACCCTGCTCGGCGGCGAGTCGTCGGCCGGCGCCGAAACGTTCACCCAGGCCGACATCGACATCCTCGTCTCCCTGCACCTGGTGAGCGTGGAGTCCGGGACGGGTGTGGTGTCGGTACTCAACCCGCGGCTCGCGCTCACCGCTTCCGTTGCCCAGCGCGCCGCGGAGATCAACAGGCTGCACGCCGAGTCGGAGCAGGTTCGCGCGGGAATCGAGGGCCTGCAGGAGGCCTACGACTCGCTGGGTGGCTTCGGCGACCAAGCGCAGACGGTCGAACGGAGCAACGACCTCCAGCTCATCCGCTCGCTGCTGAGCCACGCCGGGCAGAACTGTGTGAGCGAGGTGCTCACGGCCCAGCCGGAAGCGCTGCAGGAGAGTGCCGTCGCCGACAGCCGTCCGCGCGACCTGGCTCTGCTGCAGCGCGGTGTACGGATGCGGACGATCTATCCGCACACCGTGCTGTCGAGCCCGGCGGTGCAGCGCCACTTCTCGATCATGCAGGCGGCCGGTTCCGAGATACGGACCGCCTCCGGGATCATCGAACGGGTCGTCATATTCGACCGCGAGGTTGCCTTCCTGGCCGATCGGAGGGACCGCGGGGGCGGCGCCGTCATCATCCGCGAGCCCGCGGTCGTGGAGTACCTGTACCAGTCGCTCGAGCAGACCTGGCGGCTGGCGACGCCGTTCGTCTACACCCGGGTCGGCTACGGAGAGACCATCGACGACATCAAGGCCGGCATCCTCCGGCAGATGGCGGCGGGTGCCAAGGACGAGGTGGTGGCCAAGCGCATGAACATGTCCACGCGCACCTGCCGTCGTCACATCTCCGAGATCCTCGCCGAACTGGGAGCCGACAGTCGCTTCCAGGCCGGCATGCTCGCCGCCAGGCTCGGCTGGATCGACACGTCCTGGACCGAGGGCGCCCAGCAGGACACCGCCGTCTGACAGGTCTGCCGCCGCAGGGAAGATCTTCAGACCAGAGCCGGGCCCGGTCGGACCCCGAGGTTGTGGCGGGCGATGCTGATGCTCAGGTCCTGGACCGCGTACACCGTGTAGTAGTACATCTGCGGGACGACCGACTCGCCCAGGGCCAGGGTGAACCGGTCCGTGAACACGCCGGCCTCCTCGATCGCGGTGGAACGCAAGGGGGCGCTGAGGGTGTAGTCGGTGAGGTAGGGAGGCGTGTAGAAGCCGTAGTGCACGGTGCCCTTCCGGGCCTGCGAGATCTCGAGCTGCACGGTCACCGACGCACCCATGTAGGTGCTCACGGGTGACCTGGTGATCACAACCGGGCCGTGCGCAGGACGGAAGTCGCCGTCGCCGCAGCGCAGGCACCCGACGACCTCGACGTCCGGGATGACGCGGCTCTTGCCGGTCCGGACGAACTTCTGCGCGATGTCTCCGCAGGTGTCGCACGCCACCTGTTCGGGCGTCGAGCGCACC
Organism: Streptomyces sp. NPDC111802; assembly: GCF_055634335.1. Lineage (NCBI taxonomy): Bacteria > Bacillati > Actinomycetota > Actinomycetes > Kitasatosporales > Streptomycetaceae > Streptomyces > Streptomyces sp. NPDC111802. The sequence continues at coordinate 82,815 of NZ_JBVKCZ010000011.1, forward strand.
ACGCTGCGATCGGCCCAGTAGTCGGGGTAGTCCATCATCGGATCGTCCGGGTCGGCCGCGATCCGTTCGGCGATGGAGCGGTCCAACGCGGCCAGATCGCGCACCAGTTGGGCATGGATGCGCTCCGACTCGGTGGCGGACGTCCGGCACAGCAGCCGGGTGTACTTCTTCAGGAACTTGGCGCAGGCCGCCTTCGACGGGTGGTCGGCGGGGAGGATCCCGCTCTCCGCCCATCCCACGGCCCGGTCGAGCGCGAGGGCCAGGAGCCTGTCGGTCTCCTGTTGTCTCTGATCACCGGCGCTGACGGCCGCCATGGCCGCCGCCGGAGCGTTCGGTTCCCACTGCACGCCGTGACGCAGGAAGACGCCGTACGGGTTGACGTCGCCGACGCTGGCGTTGAGCACGGCCGCCATGTCCTCGCCGGAGTCGTGCTGGGCGAGAAACCGCGCCGACTCCGGCATTCCGACGTTGCTGTTCGTGACGGCGGCGACGACGGTCTGCGCGGTGCCGTCGATGGCCGCCAGCACCATCTGGTAGCGCACGGCGTAGGAGCCGGTGTCGGCGAACGGACCGCTGTGGCAGGAACTCAATATCAGTTCGGCCGCCGCGAACTCGGAGAACCGGATGAACTTGAGCTTGTTCTCGGGGTCCGGGTAGCCGTAGCCGAATCGGGGCCGCAGTGTGACGGGGCCTTCGGGCGCGTCGACGTCGCTGACTCCGGACAGCGCCCAGTCCCCCAGGAGCAGGACCTGGTCCTTTCCGTGCGACTGGAACTGCAGGCGCCGCCATGGCGACTCGGACAGGAATCCGCGGATGTCACGGGTCTGGAAGTCCTCGTAGGACAACACTGCCACGTCCTTCGGCGGGTCGTCCACGACGTCCTGGCTGGTGAGCAGCGCCTGCTGAGTGACGTCCGGCCTCACCCGGGCGTACTGCTTCGCGATCATCCAGCTCACGGACGCCAGATCCCTACCGGTCAGCACGGAGACCCCTGGGCGGGGGGCGCAGTAGCCCACGAGGGGCGCCACGATCTTCGACAACAGGTTCTGGTAGAGACCGCAGATGAGCAGCGAGCGCGCACCGGACGCCACCGCGGGGTCCGTCGTCCAGGTGCGTGCCAGCGGGCGCAGCAGGACACGGACGGCGTCGGCCTCGGGGGCGTCGCCGAGTAGGTCCAGGCCCGTGTCGGCGGGTTCCGGAACGTGGACCGTGCCGTAGAGCTCCTCGGCCCTGCCGGCCGACGCACGCAGGTCGGGGCGGTCGGAGGCGAGGAAGGGAACTGCCTTCGACTGTCCGTCAAGAAAACGAGTGGCCGCCTGGGACAGGGCAGCGGTGGTGTCGCACGGATGGAACATCTCACTGCGCTCGGTGGACGTCACGGCGCATCGCCTCTCTCGTGTTTCTGTATCCGGTTCAAAGGAAGTCCACCTCGTTCCTGGCTGCGTCGATCTCGGCGGCGAGAGCGGACAGGACCGGGTTGGCGACCACCGTGCGGTATTCCAGGATCACCCCGAGTTCACGTTTGATCCGGCTCTGCATACGGAAGGCGAGCAGGGAGTGGCCGCCGAGCTGGAAGAAGTCGTCGTTGCCGCCGATGTCGCCGACGCCCAGGAGCGACTCCCACACGTCCGCCAGGAGACGCTCGGTCTCGGTGGCGGGAGCGGTGTGGTTCTGCTGCCGTACGTGGTGCTGGTCGAGGAGTTCCTGGAGTCGCCGCACATCACGCTCGCCGTGGTCGCCCGCCGGGATCTCGGGCAGGGCGATGAAGTGGCCGGGCACCATGAAGTCGGGCAGTTCGGCCTCGGCGTAGGCGCGCAGTTCCTTCAGGGGGAGCGAGTCGTCGAGGACGACGAACGCCACCAGCCGGCGATCGGAGCCCTCGCCGGAGGGCAGGACGACGGCCTCGCGCACCTGGCGGTGGCGGCGCAGCCCGCGCTCCACCTCGCCGGGCTCGACGCGGTGAGTCTCGGGGTCGGCGGCCGGTTGGGAAGATGCGGTCACGGCGATATCTCCAATTCGGAAATTCGATGCGGAAGGCATTGTTCAGCGTTCAGTCGGGCGACAACTCAATGGCGTTACCATCGCTGGGTGATTGAGGACGGGGCCAGCGACCAGGGCAGCGTGACCACGGTTCGGCGGGTCGGCGACACCATCAGACGTCCCGTGAGGGAGTGGACGCCGGCGGTGCATTCGCTGTTGCAGCACTTGGAGAGGGTGGGCTTCCGCAAAGCGCCGCGCGCGCTGGGCGTGGACGGCCAGGAGGAGGTGCTGTCCCTGCTCCACGGAGAGCCCGCCTTCAAGCCTTGGCCTCCCTTTCTGCGCTCTACGCACGGACTGGTGGAACTCGGGCACTGGCTGCGGGACTACCACCACGCCGTGCGTGACTTCCGGCCTTCGCCCGGCACTCGCTGGCAGCTGCGCGAAGAGGAATGGAAGCCGGGCATGGTGATCCGGCACGGCGACCTCGGCCTGTGGAACTCCATCTGGGACGGCGACCGCCTGACCGGTTTCATCGACTGGGACTTCGCGGCACCCGGATACGCCATCGACGACCTGGCGCAACTCGCCTGGTACGCTGTGCCGTTGCGCCCGACGGATCCCGAACGGGACCAAGGCACCACCGGCATGACGGAGTTGCGTACCCGTCTCGCGGTTCTCTGCTCCGCCTACGGGGCGCAACCGCCGGCCGTGCTGGACGCCTTGGAGGGGCTTCAGGAACGCGAAGCCGAACGCATCCGACGCCTGGGCGCGCGCGGAATCGAACCGTGGGCCGGCTTCCTGGCACGGGGCGATGCGACCGAGATGCGCGATGAAGCGCGCTGGCTGCAGGAGAACCGTGGCCTGCTGCTCGGCGGGGCGTGAGATGGATCTGCTCCATTTCGTCTACCGGCCGGAGCCCTCGAGCGCCGCGGGGAGCGCCGGCGCGACCGGGGTGGTCAGAGGTTCGGCCCACAGCCTGCGGCTCCGCCAGGACATGAGCGCCGCAAGGCCGGCGAGGACAGCCGCGAAGACGAACGCACCTCGGTAGTCGCTGTGCACGATCACGAAGCCGCCGGTCTGCGCTCCGATCGCTGTGCCGCAGATGGCCGCGGACGTCATGATGGCGAAGCCGCTGTTGCGTTGCGTCTCCGGCACCGTTCGCGCCACGAGGTCGTACTCCGTCGCGATCACGGGCACCACCAGGACGGCGCCCGCTGACAGGGCCAGCACCATCGTGGTGAAGGAATACGCGAAAGCGGGCACCAGGTACGACACGGCCAGGCCTGTGACACCGATGCAGTACAGCGTCTCCTTGGGCATCCGCCATGTCCTGACGGCGTACGCGGCACCCGCGGCCAGGCCGATGCCGCCGGAGATGGCCCACAGGGGACCGGTCAGCGCCGCGGAACCGATCGACACCGCGAACGCCGGAACCGCGACCTGCTCCACACCGCCCGCGATCGCCTCGATGACCATCCGGATGGTCAGCGCGCGAAAGCCGCGCTGCCGCAGCGGAGCGAGTGCGCCGTGCGAACCGGGTTCGTGACCGTCGCCTGATTCCGGCGCCCGGGGGACAGTGCGCATGATCGGGAGGAAGGACAGCCCGACGGCCGATCCGCCCAGGAGGACAGCTCCAGCGGTCAGCGCCGTCTGAGCGCCGCCGAACAGGACAAAGCCGGAGAGCGCCAGTGGACCGAGAATCGCGAACAGCGATCCGGCCATGGCCTCAGCGGTGAAGATCGCTTCTCGCTCGTCGCCCTGCGCCCGGTCCGTGACCATCGACCGGAGTACAGAGCCGATCGGCGGTGTCGACAGTCCGGCCAACAGACACAGGACTGCGTTCACAGGCACGAAGGACGGGGACTGGAAGGACAACGCCCCCAGCGCCAGCAGATGCACGATGCCGGTGAGGCGCAGGGCGAAGGGGCGACTGCGTCGGTCCGCCAGGTGGCCGAGCCAGGGAGCCGCCACCGCGACCCCGAAGTTCAGCATCGCGACGTAGAACCCACCGAGAACGGCGGACCCACCTGCGGCATCGGTCCACAGCACCAGCGCGACGGAGGTCATGTACAGGGGCAGTCGACCGACGAAGGCCAGGAGAAACGGCAGATGCACCCAGCGGACTGCGGCGAGAACCCTCAGCTGGTTACCAGTCTTCATCGTGATCCAATTCTCAGGACGTCAAGCTGTCACGGAAATCGAGGGCGAGTGCCCGCAGACTTCTCCCGAAGACGGACTGGACGACCCGCTCCGGCCACCAGTCGAGCGGCAGGGCCTCAAGGTTCGTCATGGTGATCCTCTCGCCCACCGGTGCGTCCTGGACGAGGCATGCCCGCCCGCTCGGTGCGGGCAGGGCGAGGGCTGCCAGGTAGGGGGCGTCGGGGCCCAGCGCGGCTCGAACGGCGTCGACCATGTGGGCCCCCTCCACGATGCAGGCGCCGTCGGGGAGTTCGCGGTAGCGGGCGAGGTACCACGTGAACGCGATGAGGATGTCGTCCTCGTTCTGGAAGCCCCGCGGGTGGTCGATGTCGGGTTGGAACGGGGCGAAGATCCCGTACAGCGTCGATGTGTCGACCGAGACCGCGGACGCCGGGGGGCGAGTGTTGACCTCCACCTTGCTCGGTAGGCCCAGCTGGTCCGCGAGTTCTTTCGTCGCGGCCGCCACCGCGTCCGCGACATGCGCGAACTGCTCGGCTCGGCGCGGGTACTTCAGCTGTTCCTCGGCCAGATTGATCCGGACGACCACGTCGCTCGGCTTGCCGGCGGCGAGCAGCATCGGGAGCAGAACCTCCCATACGACGCTGACCGGCAGCTGTCGGACGTCCCCGGAACTCTGGCCTATGCAAGGCTGCGCGGCGAACGCGGGGGCGGTGAGCAACTCGTCGGTCCGGTCGCCGAATGAGCCGAGAACGATCCCCGCGCCCCGATCGCCGGGGCAGGGGACGAGGCCCGCGTCCCGCCACATCGCCGGCGTCCCCTCGCCGACTGCCGTCATCCTGCGGCCGGACAGACCCCACTGCTGCATTGTGTCGATCACAGCAGATCCAGTCCGGTGGGATTCGGGCGGATTCCGGCGCCCAGGCAGAAGCTCGGCCGCCTGTTGCGGGCGAACGTCGTGCCGTGGTCGTCCGGCGACGACAAGGCCGTCCCCGCGCCCGCGGCGCCGTCCGGGATCGTCCATTCGTTCGTGCGGGCCCACAGCAGGTCCAGGTCGGCCAGGCGGTCGACTCCGACGCCCAGGCAGAAGCTCGACCGGCCGTCGCGGACGAACGTCGTACCGTGGTCGTTCAGCGACGACAAGGCCATCCCCGCGCCCGGCTCGCCGTCCGCAACCGTCCATTCGCTCTTCCGCGTCACGCCGGGCGTGAAGCCGTCGAGCGCCGGCGCCCAGTCGCCCTTCGAGAACCGCTCAAGGACGGCCGCGACCGCGCGCTTGATCTCCGCCATCGCGGTCGGCGCGTTCTCGCTGGGCCCGCACCACACGGCCTCCCAGACCCGGTAGGCCTCGAGCCGCCCCGCGCTGTCCCATCGCCGTGCCGGTTCCCGTCGGTAGGCGTACCCGATGCCGCAGTACAGGCCGTCAGGACGCTCGTCGAGCTCCTCCAGCAGCTCCAGACATGCCGCATGCTGCAGGCGACCGGTCTCCAGCGAAGAGGCGACATTCTGCGGGTGGTCACGACCGGTGCCGGCGTTGGTGAGCATCGGGTACCACACCGAGGTCGGACCGAAAGCGGCCACAGCTGCGTCGAGGTCGGCGACGAGATCCGTGATCGCCACGGCAGGCTCGCCGACCAACATGACGCTGCCGGTCCCGCCGGTGGCGGCGGGCTTCGTGGCTGCCCCGACGACGACGTCTCCTAGGGATGTGCGGGCCCGGTCGAAGCCGTCGTGAGCCGCTCCGAGGCGGCCGGTCGCGTCGAGCGGGCGGTACCAGTGTTTCTCCACGCCCGCCGGGGAGTTCGCCAGGTGCTGCGACAGCGTTTCGACCGTGTCGAAGCAGGCCGGCGTGAAATCGGACCAGGCGTCGCGGGACAGCTCGTACTCCGCCGCGGTCAGGAGTTCGGCCATGATGAGTGAATCGATGTCACCGCGCAGTGGACTCTCCGCCGAGACCGTGAGACCCAGGTTCTTCGCGAGCCAGCGGATCACCCAGTCACGTTCAAAGTACCCGTCAGTCATGATGCTTCTTCCTGTCAGGAAGCCGCGCGGACCGCGGGGCGGGCGGACCGTGCGATCGACTCGAGCAGCGTTCCGGGATCCTGGGTCACTTCGAGGTCGTCGAAGAGCGATACGTCGGCGATCTCCGGCAGACCGCGGAGCAGGTGACTCGCGTTGGACGCCATGGGCTGCCGCGTGACCAGCATGATGGGCTTGCCAAGCGCGGACGCCCAGCCCATCTCGATGTGTGTCCCGTCCGTACGCAGCAGGTCGTCCCCCAGCACGGGCAGCACCGGAACGAAGACGTCGCACCGGCGCATCCAGTCGAAGTCCCGAACCGAGACCTGCTGGGGGGAGAACAGCGGGGTGTCGACTCCGAACTTCTCGGCGACGTGGGCCGAGAAAACGGTGCCGTTGGCTTCCTGGACCGCCTCGATGATGCCGTGAAGGGTGCGGCGAAGTGGCGAGTAGAACCCTTCGTCCTCGATCGCGTACTGGATGGGCCCGCCGACGAAGACATTGATTCCCGTGAGATCGACGCTTACCTGGACTGGGGCAGCCTGCAAGGTGTCACCTCTTGAGTGGAATGAATGGAAAGAACTGCATGCGTGAAGCACTCGAATGTGCTCCGGGGTTAAGTGCCGTTCTCCCGACACCAATTGTCATTGGCGCTGTGGTGCGGATGACCATAGAAGCGGCTGTCGGGGACTGTCAACACATTCGTGTCCGGTTACGGCAAGCCAAATCCTAGCTGCTCAGGCGCCTGAAGAACGGCTCGGTCAGTGTCAGCAAGTCTGTCGGCCACTTGTGGCCAGTAGCTTTCGGTGGACTCGTCCAGCGGGAGTGTGGAGTATCTCTAAGGGCTGCCGCAAAAGGCAGTCGGAATTCTTGACCGGGTGATTCGGCGCAGTTGGCGAGAGGGTCGCCCCGGCCGGAAGTTTCTGACTCTCCTGGGGGATACATGACCAGCACCGGGTCGCTTTTCTCGGCCCATGGAGAAGAACCTGTCGTCGCGATCGCCGGCGTGCAGTTCGGTTGGGGCAGCGTCGGAAAGATCGCCGCTGTCATGGACGTATTGCGTGCCAGGCACGGTGATCGTCTCGGCTTTGTCGGACTGGCCTCGGCGCTCGGCCGGCCGGTGCTGGGCGCGCACCCGATCGACGCCTGGCTGGATGTGCCGGCCGACGACGCGGAGCTTGCCGCGCTGGTCGCGGCCCATCGCGTTTCGGCCGCCCTGGTGGTGCTCGATCCGGAACTCGCCTCCCGGCTCCAGTCGGTGGGGGTGCCGGTGGTGTACCTGGACAGCCTCCCGTTCCTCTGGACGGACCGCGACGAACTGCCCGTCGACGTCGAGGCCTACTGCGCCCAGCTGTGTCCGGCACTGCCTCGGGCCTGCTGGTCGTCGCTGCGGCGCATCCGGTCACTGCACTGGGTCGGGCCGGTGGTCGGCATGGCGGGCGACGACGGACCGGCACCGGTGGCCGGCCGCGCGGTCCTCAACCTGGGCGGTCTGGAGTCCCCGTTCCGGGACGGCGACGACAACGCCTATCTGTCGCTCGTCCTGGAGAGCGCCCTCACGGCGCTGCGGGATCAGGGCTTCCGGGAAGTGATCACCACGGGCAATCTGGACCTCGATCGGCTGCCGCGGACGCCCGCGGCGACCGGGCTCTCGATCCGTGGCGGGCGGCTGCCACGCGGGGAGTTCCTGCAAGCGCTGCGCACGGCCGAGCTGGTCGTCACCTCGCCCGGGCGCACAACCCTGCTCGAGACGGCCTCACTGAACCAGCGTTGCGTGGTGCTCCCACCGCAGAACCTCAGTCAGATCGTCAACGCGGCCGACGTCGCGGGTCAGGTCGATCCCCGGATCGTGGTCGGCTGGCCGGCGGACGTGGTGGACGAAGCCGTGCTCGACACGCACAAGGCGCGCGGCGAGGCGGAAGCCGTCCGCTACCTCTACGGGTGCATCGCGGCCGCCGCCGAACGGCGGTCCGAGCACAAGTCCTGGCTCACCGCCCGGCTGAGCGAGGCCATCGCGGCCTCGGGCCGGCCCGGCGCCCGGATGGCGCCGTTCTCCGGATCGACCGGGGCCGACGGTGCCGCCGAGGTGGCCGACATCGTGGACCTGGTCGTCGAGCGGACGCGGACCGGCCACGCGGGCGTCCGCCCCCCGGCCGCAGCAACTTTGCGTATTCACAACCAGCTTAGCGACGCGCGAGAGATGGAGACATATGCCCATGCGGCATCCCGATGAACTCAAGCAGGACCGGTCCCTGGCGATCAACGGAGGCACCCCCCGGTTCGACGAACTCCCCTGGGAGGACACCGGAATCGTCGCCGAGGCGGCCGACGACGTGGCGGCGCTGATCCGCACCCGGCGCACCGTCTACTGGGGCGGAGGCCCGCACAGCAAGCGCCTGGAGGCGGACTTCGCGGCGCTGATCGGCCGCGAGCGCGCCTTCTTCCATCAGTCCGGGACCGCAGCGCTGCAGACCGCGCTGTTCGCACTCGGGGTCGACGAGGGCACGCCGGTCGCGCTGAGCGACTCGGGATTCGTGGCCAGTCTCAACGCGATCTACCACCTTCGGGCCCGCCCGGTCTTCCTGCCGACCCATCCCGACACGCTGCAGTGCGTCGACGAAGTGGCGGAGTGGACCGACGGAACCCCCGTGCACACGGCTCTGATCACCCACTTCTTCGGCAACGTGGCCGACGTCGAGGCCATCCGGCGCTCTTCGGGTGCGCGGTACCTGGTCGAGGACGGTGGCCAGGCGCACGGCGCCACGCTGCGCGGTAAGCCGGTGGGCGCGTACGGCGAGATCGGCTCCTTCGCGGGTTCCACGAAGAAGCTGGTCACCGCGGGGCAGGGTGGCCTCAACGTCTATGACGACCCGGACATCGACTGGCGGATGCGCACCTACGGGCACCACGGCAAGTCCGGCAACTTCGAGGGGGTCTTCCCCGGGTACAACTTCCGCGGCGGCGAGATCGAGGCGATCCTGGCCCATGCCGCCCTGCGGCAGCTGCCCGAGCGGGTCGCCGCGCGCAACGCCACGGCCGACGCCATGTTCGAGATCTTCGACGCGGCCGGGATCCGCACCGCTCGGCCGGCCGTCGGCCTCGACTGCACTCCGGCCTGGTTCGATGTGGCGCTCATCCTGGACGAGGAGTGGGCGGGCCACCGCGACTGGCTGGTGGACGCGCTGGTCGCCGAGGGCATCCCGGGCTGGCACTACCCCGCCCTGATCGGCATGCCGTGGGTCAAGCCCTGGATGACCTCGCGGGGCTGGTGGGGTGAGCGTGAGGAGCACCTCCTCGGCACCGAGCGCGCTCTGTGGGACCGGACCCTGGTGCTCGGCACCCAGATGAGCCCTCAGGACGCCCGGAGGATCGCGGCCGCTACGGCGGAGCTGCTGAAGGGATGAGCGCCGGCGAGCTCGCCCGGGCGGCGGAGGTGCTGCGGCGGTGCGGCGACCCGGACGTACGCGACGTGCGCCTGCTGCACGGCGGCAACTGCGCGGTCTACATCGGCTCCGAACTCGTGCTGCGGGTCGGCCGGTCCTGGCCGCTGGACACCGCACAGGAGCTGAGCTGCTGGCGGGTGGCTCGCAGCCACGGTGTGCCCGCGCCCGAGGAGGCGGGCAGCGGAGTGCTGGCCGACGGACGCCCCTACCTGGTGTATCGGCACGTCGCGGGGGTGCCGGTGGAGAGCCGGTCGGGCCTCGCCGCGGCGGGTGAGACGCTCGCGTCACTGCATACCGTGTCGGGGCACCGGTTCCCCCAGGAGGCCCACAACCTGCCGCGCCGGAGGGCACGTTACGACACCGCCCTGCGCGGCGGCAGGGCAGTGGGGATCCCCGGTGGGTCCTGGGCCGACGCCCTGCTCCGACAGGCGGCCGAGGACTGGCGGACCAGTCGCGAGGTGGCCGGGCACGGCGACTTCCGCTCGCCCAACCTGGTCTCCCGCGCGGGGCGGGTCGCCCTCGTCCTCGACTGGACCGACGCCCGCGCGGCCAGCCCCGAGAGCGACCTCGGCCAGCTCGCCCCCGACCAGTTGGACCACCTCCTGCCCGGCTACCGGGCCCACGCCCGACGGCAGCCCGACCTCGACCTGGTCGCCGGCCACCTCCTCGCCCGGCACGTGGCGCTGGAGGTGGGTGGCGTCTTTCCCACCGGCACCAGTGCCCGGATCGCCGACCTGGTGAAGGAGCGGCTGCACCGCGGGACGTGGGGCCGTGGCTGACCCCCGACCCGCCGTCCGATTCCCGGAACACCCGACTCAAGGAGAGACACGATGAGTGGTGATCGTCACCGCTACCTGTTCATCAGGATTCTGGAGGCCTGCAACGCGGACTGCTTCATGTGCGAGTTCGCGCTCTCGCGGGACAGCTACCGCTTCACCGTGGACGACTTCGCCGAGCTCCTGCCGCAGGCCGTCGACGCCGGAGTGGGCTACGTCAGATTCACCGGCGGCGAGCCGCTGATGCACCAGCAGGTCGTGCAGCTGGTCGAGGCCGGCACCGCGGCGGGCATGCGGATGTCGCTGATCACCAACGGCTTCCGACTGCCACAGATGGTCGACACCCTGGCCGCTGCCGGACTCGCGCAGATCGTGGTCAGCATCGACGGTTCCTCCGGGGCGACCCACGACGTCTACCGTCGGACCCCGGGCTGCTTCGACCGTGCGTTGGAGGGACTGCGTGCGGCCAGGGCCGCCGGCATCCTCACCCGGGTCAACACCGTTGCGGGGCCGCACAACTACGAGCAGCTGCCCGAGTTGCAGCGGGTGCTCACCGAAGCCGGCGTGAGCCAGTGGGAGCTGTCGGCACTCAAGCTGGAGCGCACCATCACCTACCCCTCGCGCGAGGACGTGCTGCGGGTGTGCGACCCGATCTACACCGGCGATCCGGAGCAGGTCCTGGTCCCGCTCGGAAAGCGGTTCTACGGGGACACGCCCGAGGAACAGGGCGCCTTCTTCGACCAGGGCGTCACCCCGCGGGCCTCGCTCCCGCTCTGCTACGTCACCGACGACGTGATCTATCTCGACCCCAAGCAGGGGCGCGCGTTCGGTTGCAGTTGTCTGCCGCACCGGGACGGCGACGGGCCCGGGGGAGCACCGCTGCGGGACGAGCAAGGACGTGTGTTCCTCGACAGCCCCGCGCTGCGCAAGCACGCCGAGCTGTTCCGGACCGAAGGACCACGCGTGTGCAACGGCTGCTCGACCACGGCTGCGGGCTACAGCGACGACATGGCCCGGCTCGGAGCCGTCCCGGCCTGGCACTACTGACACCGACCACGGGAGGTCCGGACCGAGCGCGTCATCATCCACCGAGGAGCATGCCTTGACCACACCCGAAGACGGGCCCTCGCTCGTCCTCCACGCACGCCCCGACGACCTGGAGGCCGCAGCCGACCTGGAGTTCGTGGCCGCCCACCTGGCCGAGTTCCGACGGGCCCGCGCGGACGACTCCGCGACGGCCGCCCTGGTCGTGGGAGATCCGGACCGGTGCGCCGAACTGATGGCGGCCGGCCTGCCCACCGTCTACCTGCACGCCGCCGGAGCCGCCCCCGGTGACCCGGGCACGGCCGACGTGTCCGCGACCATCGTGAGCTGGCAGGTACCGGGCTGGCTGACCCAGTCGTGCACCCGGGAACGGCAGTTCGCCCGGTCCGAGATCCGGGTGCCCAACGTGGCTCCGTCGAGGCGGGTCCGCTCGGCCGGCGGCAGCGGTCCAGCCGTCCAGCTGACCGGCGGCTGCCCGGACCCGGAACAGACCGTGGCGGCCCTGCGCGCCGCGCTGCAGGAGGCAGGCCCGGCCGCGGGGCCGATTCCGGTACTGACCGACCTGGCCGCAGCGGACTGGGCCCGGTTGGCGAGCCTGCTGGACGAGTTCGCCTTCGTACGGGTCGACGTCGCCGACTGGCCCCGTGCCCTGCGCCGGGCCGACCTGCTGGTGGCCGGGCCGACCCTGCTGGCGACGACCTTCGCCCAGTCCGCGAACCTGCCGCTGCGGCTGCTGCCCGCCGCCGGCATCCGGCAGTCGCGCGTCCGGGAAGGCCTCGGCGTCCTGGCAGGCGGAGCGGATGACCGTACCGACCTGATCGTGACTCCGGACGTCTGGCCCGTGGACACAGGCGGGGCGGGAGCTCTCGGCGGCGCGACGCAGCTCGCCCGCCAGATCCGGCAACTGTGTCTCGCACCGGTCTGACCCGCACCGTTCCCCCTGCTTCGACCGTCCGACCGAAGCCGTTGAACCGTCCAAGGAGCACCATGTCTGGCACCGCCCTGTCCGTGAGCGCCGCTGACCTCACTCAGCACGAGATCCGGGCCCTGCGCTCGGAGCACAACCTGGCCGACGCCCACACCCACCAGTCCCAGTCCCCGGGCCAGCGCGAGATCGTGGCGTCGCTGCCCCAGCTCTGGTACGAGTCGGAAGCGGGCAAGCAGAGCACCTTCGAACAGCGCTTCATCGATACGTTCTTCCGCTTCCGCGGCCAGCACACCGCGCTCGGCCTCAACCGGACACTGCTGACCTACGCCGCTTCCATCTCCACCGTGGTCGCCGGCATGTACCTCAAGCGGCGCGGCGCGCGCGTGTCGCTGATCGAACCGTGCTTCGACAATCTGCGCGATCTGCTGGTCAACCTCGACATCGAGCTGGTGCCGTTGCCGGAGCGGGTGTTGTCGTCCCCGGACACCGTCTACGACCAACTGGCGCAGCAGCCCCGCACCGAGGTCGTCTTCCTCGTCGATCCCAACAACCCCACCGGTCACAGCCTGCTGACCGGAGGCCGGCGGATTTTCGAGGAGGTGGTCCGGTTCTGCCGGGAGAACGACCGCCTGCTGGTCCTCGACCTCTGCTTCGCCGCGTTCGCGCTCGGCTCTCCCGGCGGGCGGATCGACGTCTACGAGATCCTGGAGGCGTCCGGCGTCAGCTACATCGCCATGGAGGACACCGGCAAGACCTGGCCGGTGCAGGACGCCAAGTGCGCCTTGATCACGGCGAGTGCCGACATCTATCCCGAGCTGTACAACATTCACACCAGCGTGCTGCTGAACGTCTCCCCGTTCACCCTCAACGTGCTCACCCAGTACATCGAGGACTCCGTGGCGGACGGGTTCGCGTCCGTGTCCGACGTGCTGTCGACGAACCGGGCGCTGGCCCGGGAACTCACCCGAGGCACCGTGCTGCACCACCAGGAGCCCGCGGTCCCGGTCAGCGTCGCCTGGTTCAAGCTGGCCGAGAGCGCCCCCAGCGCGACCGAACTGCAGCAGGAACTGGCCGACGCGGGTGTCCATGTGCTGCCGGGCACCTTCTTCTTCTGGAGCCGTCCGGAGCAGGGCGAGCGGTGGATCCGCGTGGCGCTCGCCCGCGACCCGGAGGAGTTCGCCGCCTCCATGCGCCGACTGCGCGAGGTGGTGGTGCGTCATGGGTGAGTGGCGTCCGGGCGGGGTCATGGCTCCGCTGATCACGCCGTTCGACGCCGATGGGCGGGTTTCCCCGGCCTGTGTGCGCGCCCTGGTGGCCCGGGTCCGCCCGCACGTCCGGGCCGTGGTGCCCACCATCAGCTGTGGCGAGGGTTGGCAGCTGGATACGGAGAGCTGGCGCACCGTCAATCTTGCGGCCCTGGAGGCTGCCGACGGCCTGCCGGTGCTCACCGGCATCCAGTGCGCCGACCCGGAAGAGGCAGTGGCCCGGGGCCGTTGGGCCGCTCGGCACGGTGCCGCGGGAGTCTTCGTGGGGCCGCCCTGGTCGGCCGGCCACGGTCGGCGGGAGGTGTACCGGGCGTACGCGCGGATCGCGGCATCCCTCGACATCCCCGTCCATCTCTACAACGAGAGCGTGGTCAGCGGCGTCGAGCTGGACCTGGGGACGCTGGTCGCGGTGTGCTCGCTGCCCAACGTCGTCGGCGTGAAGGAGTCCAGCCGAGCCCCCCAGGTGACGCGGTCGCTGGTGGACGCGGTCGGGGATGTCGACGTGTATCAGGGCTGGGAGGACCTTCTGACCGCCACACCCGGGGTTGCCGGGCTGATCGGACCGCTGGCCCTGATCGAGCCGGAGCTCTGCGGCCGGTTCGCGGCCCGCCCGACCTCCGGGCTCCAGGACGAGGTCACCGACACCTGTCGCCGACTCGGCCTGTTCGATGCGGACTATGTCGCACGGACCAAGCAAGCCCTCGTGCGCCAGGGGGTGTTGCGGACGGCCGCCCTGGCGGAATCGAGCTGAGGGGTCGGCCGTCGGTAGCTTCAAGTTCCGTGCGCACTTGTGGCCAGTACCCGTGTGTTGCGGTGCAGTTGGGGGCTGGGTGACTCTTGAGGTGTCCGGAAATTCTTCGTTCACTGAACCGGTCAGTGCGTTGAGAGCGATAGGTGCACTCCGTTTCAGAGGTTGAGCTCGAGGAAATCTGAGAGCTTTTCTTAGGGGGAACAAACCATGTCCGCGAAGTTTTCGTCCGCTCTTGTCGCCGTGGTTCTCGCTGTTTCGGCGGTGGTCGTTTCCGTGTCGGGGGGCAGTCACCCCGCCCCCGTGCAGGTTGATGCTTCGGCGGCCTCCCCGGCCGTCATGTCGCTGAACGACACCGGCTGGCAGTGATGGAAGGTTCTGGAGGGGACGTGCCCGGGAGCGGACTCCCACGGCGGCCGTTCTCGTCGGCGGCCCGGCCACTCATGGAATTCATCGCCGCCCATTCGGTCGACGGCCTCTCGTTGGCAGCACGCTGCATTGAGGCCCGCGACCTGCACCTGGCGGTCCACAGCGTTCGACGAGCAGTCCGGCTGATCGACTTCGCCGGCTCGATGGCGGCACTCGGGCGGGAGTTCCCGGAAGGCCGGCAGGACCCGGTTGTGGACGGGTGCCGGACACCCGAGGACAGCCTCCCGGCGAAGGTGGTCAGCATCGTGGGCGGGAACAGGCGGGCCGTTGGGACGGCCGACCCGGGGCCGCAGCGGCGGTGCCCGTCGACCGGTCGCGAAACCGAACTGCTCGGGCGGCTTCGGCAGGTGGCGGCGGAACTCTGGGAGGCCTTCGGCGGCGCGGTCGAGTCAGTCGGCGCCACCGACTGGGAGTACCTCGGCCGGCTGGCTGAACGCCAGGCTCCCGTCGCTCCGCAGGACGGCCGCCTCGCGGAAGCCGCCGAGATCTACCGGGCGTTGGTCGAGTTGAACGCCGCGGCGCTGCGCTGGGAGCGGATCCACTCGTGCGACAGGTCGTCGGGGAGCGACAGCTGGTGCGCGGCGTCCGGCGTCAGCCCGCTCTTCCCGGTACTGCCGCCGGCACCCGGCATGCCCGCACCGGGGACCTTCCGGGGAGCGACGAGCTGGTGAGGGCCGCGCTCTCCCCTTCTTGAAAGTCGGGCTACCTTACAGATTGGGCTCATAGGCTTATGGAAAGGCCCCAGCTCCTTGTGTTCGACTACCCCGGGCGCCGGGATACGAAGCATGTCAGTGACATGCGGCTGGAAGACGACGGATTCGATGTTCGCTATGCGATGAAGAGCGAGCTGCCCGACGAACTGTACGCCGAGTCATATGCGCGGGAACTGGTCGGGAATTCCGGCGTCGAACCGTCACTGGTGGCCGGAGTCATCGGTTATTGCATGGCGGGACATATCGCTCAGGAGGCCGCGGCGCAGCTGACCTCCGTGCGGGGAACGGCGCCGGCGCTGATCCTTCTGGACAGCGGGCCGTGTCCGGCGCAGGCGGTCGAGGAGGAGTGCCGTACCGCGTTCGCCGCTTTCGGCGGCGACGAGGCGGTCGCGGCCCTCGACGCGACTTCGGGCGGCCTTCTCTTCTCCGCCGACGCGCTGCGGAACGACCCGCTCCGGACCATCGGAGAAGTCCGGAAGATCCTGCGGAGTTTCGCGCTGGACATGATGGCCGACGAGGGGGCGAGCGTCGAGGAGATCGAGGACTCGGCCGAGCTGTTCATCAAGCACTACGCCGGCTGGATCACCCATCTCATCGCCGCGCACAACAACGCCGCACCGCGTTGGAAAGGCGACGTACTCCACATCGTGTCCCGGGACCATCCGTTCAAGGGGGACTGGCCGGGCGCGGCGGCGACGAAGTCGGTCGTCGTCGACAGCGTGGGGAACGATCCGGCCAGCGAGGCCGCCACACGGGACTCCATCCTTTCCCATATCCGTCAGACCAGCCTGGCTCGCTGAACGATGGGCCGCGGGGGGAATTCACAGACGCGCACACGATCCATGGGGACAGCATGAAGAAGGGGAATCCCTGGCTGCCGTTCGGCACCCATCCGGAGGCCGGCATAAGGCTCTTGTGCCTGCCGCACGCGGGTGCCGGTGCCACCACATACAGGAGCTGGGGACAGGGTCTTCCGCCCGGGATCGCGGCGTGCCCGGTCCAGCCTCCCGGTCGTGAACGACGATTCGGGCAGCAGCCGTTCACGAGCGTGGAGCCGCTGGCCAAGGAGCTGGCGGGGGTGATCACCGACTCGGTGCGGGCGCCGTACGCCGTCTTCGGTCACAGCACGGGTGCACTGTGCGCCTTCGAGACGCTGCGAGAGCTGCGTCGGATCAACGGCCCACTTCCGGTCCATCTGTTCGTGTCCGGGCGATGCGCTCCGCAGACCCCTCTCACCAGACACGACCTGGCGAACATGGACCTGGTCGAGCTGGCCGACCTGCTGCGTCAGCTCGGCGGCACACCGGAGGAAGTCCTTGCCGAGCCGGATCTGCTCGCCCTGCTCCAGCCTCTGCTGGCCGCCGATTTCTCCGTCAACGAAGGTTACGAGTACACGGTGGAACCGCCCTTGGACATTCCGGTCACCGCCTTCGCAGGGATCGACGACCAGGGCGCGGATGTGGCCGCGACAGAGCCTTGGGCGATACACACCGCACGGGAATTCGCGCTGCACGCGTTGCCCGGCGGACATTTCGCGATCTTTGATTCCGCCGCAGCGGTGCACTCCCACATCGCCGCGGCGCTCGCCCCGTATTGCGGGAACTGACCGACCACACACGGCAATCGCCCGTATGCCCTTTATCCGAGACAGTGAGGAGTACGCCCATGACGGCCGGACGCGAGGATTTCGTGGAGGCTCCCTACGAGGCACCACAGGACGAGCTCGAAAAGCAGGTGGCGGACATCGTGGCCGAGGTCCTCGACGTGGACCGAGTGGGCCGTGACGACAGCTTCTACGACTTCGGCGGAACATCGCTGCAGGCGATCCGCATCTGCACACGGATCGAACGAGTCCTCGGTATGAAGGCGCTGCCGCTCTGGTTCTTCTCCAATGACGTCCTGCACGAGTTCGTCCAGGAGCTGCGGACCAAGGCGGAGAAGGCACATGTCTGAGCCGGGCGGAGCCGCGTCGTTGATCCACGCCTCGTTCTCCCGCCACGCCGCCGAGCAGCCCGATGCCCCTGCGCTGATCCTTGACGGTTCCACCATCAGTTACGGGGTCCTCGACGCGGCCTCGGACGCCTACGCCGCGCTGCTGGCCGCCCATGGGGCAGGCCCCGGACAGATCGTCCCGCTCGTCCTGCCCCGCTCTCCCCAACTGGTCGCCGTGGAGCTCGCGGTACTCAAGTGCGGAGCGGCCTATGCGAACATCGACCCGACCTGGCCGGCCGACCGCCAGGCCGCGATCTTCGCGCAGACGGCACCGAAGGTCGTCGTCACCGGACCCGCCACAGGGGTCGAGGCAGATGCCGAGGTCCTCCGTGTGGAGTTCGAAGACCTCACCGAGCCGGCGGCCAGGGCGTCCGCCTTCACCCCGGCTCACGTCACCGCGGCCGATCCCGCGACGGTGTTCTTCACCTCGGGCACCACCGGCCGTCCCAAGGGCGTCGTCGTCCCGCACCGTGCCGTCACCCGGCTCTTCGGACCCCACGGCCTCGCGGGTTTCGGGCCGGGACACGTCACACCGCAGGCAGCGGCCATCGCGTGGGACATGTACGCGTTCGAGCTGTGGGGCCAGCTGAGCACCGGCGGATGCGCGGTTCTCGTTCCGCAGGGGCACCTGCTGCCGAACACGCTTCGGGAGCTGATCCACACCGCCCGCGTGGACACGGTGTGGCTGACGACCTCGCTCTTCAATCTCTTCGTCGACGAGGACGTGGACTGCTTCACCGGGCTGCGGCAGATGCTCATCGGTGGCGAGAAGCTGTCCCCCGGACATGTGCGGACCTTCCTTGAGCGCCACCCGTCGATACCGCTGCGCAACGGGTACGGGCCCGTCGAGAACTGCATGCTCACCACGACCCACCTCATCCGTCCGCAGGACTGCGACATCGCTGAGGGCATCCCGGTGGGCAGTGTCGTGCCCGGCACGACCGTACTGATCCTGTCGTCGACGGACACGCCCTGTGCCGCCGGCGAGACGGGCGAGGTGTGCGTCGCGGGAACCGGTCTCGCCGTCCACTACCTGGACGAGCCGGAGATGACGGCGGAGAAGTTCCCGACGGTGGAGATCGACGGTTCTCCGGTACGCATCTATCGCACCGGTGACTTCGGGCTCGTCGACGACGAGGGTGTGCTGCAGTTCCGCGGCCGGCGTGACCGACAGGTCAAGATCAGCGGATACCGCATCGAGTTGGCCGAGATCGAGAACGCCGCCCGTGGAATCGAAGGCGTCCGCGAGTGCATCGTGGTACCGCTCAGCGCACCGGACGGTCAGGTGACCGGCCTGGCGTTGTGCTACGTGGCGCAGCCGGCGGACGCTTCCGGGGACACCGGCAGCCTCCTGGGCGAGCGAGAGCTGCGCAAAGCGCTGTCCCTCCTCCTGCCCGACTACCTGGTGCCGCGCGTGATCCGGAGGCTGGACCGCTTTCCCGTGACGGCGAACGGCAAGGCCGATCAGGCCGAGTTGCGGCGGATGGCGGCGCGCTCTCGGGGCGGTCGGCCTTGACGGGCGGACAACAGCAGGTGCGGACCGGTCCGGGCGTCTACCCGATGACGGCCGAACAGGAAGCGATCTGGCTGGACGACCATCTGCGGGACGGCGAGTCCCGCTACCTCGAATCATGGGTCCACCGCCTCGAAGGCGCCCTCGACCGGGGTGCTGTGCACTGGGCACTGGAGCGGATCGTGGCGCGCCATGAGGGGCTGCGCAGTCGGTTCGGCCTGGACGACGACCGCCTGGTGCAGAGGGTGCTTCCCGAGAAGCACGCACTGGAGCTGGAGACCGTGTCCTGCGCCGCCGCGTCCCTCGACGACACCTTGAAGGAACTGGTGCGTCGTCCCATGGACGTGGCCGAGAGCCCCATAAGGGCCACGTTGGTCGAGGTGGCGCAGCACACGACCGTCCTCGTCGTCCAGCTGCACCATCTGGTGGTCGACAGCTGGGCACTGCAAACCCTGGAAGGGGAGTTCGAAGAGCACTATCGGGCTTACGTCGAGCGGCGCCCTGCGGCGGTCGCTCCAGTGGAACTGCAGCCGGGCGCCCACGCGTTGGCCAAGCAGTCGACCCGGACAGACCCGTCGGTGCGGGCGTATTGGCGGGAGAACCTGCGCGCACTGTCCCCGGATGTGGCCGGCACGCTCGCCGCTGATGACGCTGTGGCATCGGCCGGCGCGGGCGGCGAGCACGCGGATCGCGGGGGGAGGATCACCTTCGAA
Organism: Streptomyces sp. NPDC111802; assembly: GCF_055634335.1. NCBI lineage: Bacteria > Bacillati > Actinomycetota > Actinomycetes > Kitasatosporales > Streptomycetaceae > Streptomyces > Streptomyces sp. NPDC111802. The sequence continues at coordinate 102,535 of NZ_JBVKCZ010000011.1, forward strand.
GTCGACGCGGACACAGCTCAGCGCGTACGAGCTGTCTGCCGACGGCTTCGTGTCACGCCGTTCGCCGTATTCGCGTCCATCGTGTCTGTGCTGCTGCACTCGGCCGGGGGCGCGCGGGACGTGATCGTGGGCACTCCTGTCTCGCACCGTGAGTCCGCAAGCCACGACCAAGTGATGGCTCCGATGCTCGCGTTGCTGCCGCTGCGGGTGACCGTGGACGCCGACGCGTCCTTCGCGAAGCTGGTGGCCCATGTGCGCACCCGCGGGCACGAAGCGATCACGTACAAGGACATCTCGTACGGCGAACTGGTCGGGATGACACGACGACGAGGCCAAGCCGGCGGCCGAGGCCTGGTCCGCACGGTGCTCGTGGTCGATGACGCCCAGCCGTCACGGATGCGGCTGCCCGGGCTGGAGGCTCGGCGCGTCCATGTGCACTCGGGGGTCTCGAAGTTCGACCTGTGTTTCACCCTTGTGGCACAGGACCGGGATTACCGCGGATTCCTGGACTACGCGGTGGACCTCTTCCCCGCCGGTGTGGCCGAGCGGATCACGGATGACTTCGTGGCCCTTCTCGACAGGGCCTGTGACAACCCGGACGGAACGGTGGCGTGGCTGCTCGACGGCCTCGGGGAAAGCAGAAAGGACATGACGTAGTGGGGCTCTCTCGGGCGGGAAACAAGATGGCGAGGCTGTCGGGGCTGCGGCTCATCATGGAGGACATCGCCACCTCCATGGGCTCGGCCACGGGCCGGGAGTGGCTGAATCTCGGCATAGGCAACCCCGCGGACATACCGGAGGTCAGCGACACCTGGCGGCGCATGACTGCCGAGGCACTGGATGACAGCTTCGGGACCGTCAGCTGCCAGTACGGTCCGTCCAGGGGGCTGCCCACGCTCGTGGACGCGATCGTCGGCTACTTCAACAGGCACTACGGCTGGGACATCGGACCCCAGAACGTCGTGGTGGGGCCCGGCAGCCAAATGCTCTGCTTCATCGCCGCGACGCTGTTCACCGGGCCCGGCGAGGTCCGTGACACACAGCTGGTGCTGCCCATGATGCCGGACTACACCGGCTACCAAGGACTCTCCCTGGTGCCCGGAGGAGTCACCGGGGTGGAACCGATCCTGCAACGGCAGGATGAGCGCTCGTTCCGCTATCTCTTCGACATGCCCGCCGTCGAGAGGCTGACCGACGTCGGGCTGATGCTGATGTCCACCCCGAGCAATCCGACCGGCCGATGCGCCGCGCCCGACGAGATCCGGAGCCTCGTCTCCGCCGCCGAGGCCCACGACGTACCGCTGATGATCGACAACGCGTACGGCGCGCCGTTCCCCCGCATCGGCGAGGTGACGACACCCCCGCTGCGACACGACCGCGTCATCAACGTCTTCTCGCTCTCCAAGACCGGACTTCCCGGAGAGCGTCTCGGATTCGCCATCGCGGACGAGCGGTACATCTCTCCGATCGTCTCCTGCATGGCCAACTCCACGCTGCACGCGCCACAGCTGGTCCAAGCCGCGCTGGCCCGGGCCCTGAATTCGGACGTCCTCGATTCCCTTGTGGCCTTCGAGATCGGACCGTTCTACGCCCAGCGCAGGAAGTTCGTGAAGTCGCTGCTCCTGGACCGCCTTCCCGCCGACGTCGCATGGCGGCTGCACGAGGGCGAGGGCGGCATGTTCTTCTGGGTCTGGGTGGACGAGGAGTGGTTCGACGACCTGGCGCTGTACGAGGCACTGAAGGCCAGGGGCGTCTTCGTCGTACCAGGTCGGCACTTCTTCACCGACCCCGAGCACAGCCGGGGGCTGGGACTTCATACGCGTCAGTGCTTCCGTGTCAGCGTCACTCCCGACGCCGACACACTCATCGCCGGCATCGAAGTGATCGCGGAAACGCTGGGCGACATGCGTGCCGGAAGCACCCTTGAGTAAGTCAATCAACTGACTTAAAGTTGCCTCGGTCAATCACGCGTGTCTTCACGCTCGTACGCCGACGGAGGCCCCGCCATGTCCCACCCCTCTCCGCCGAGGTCGAGCGCCGTGGTGGCGGTGCTGGCCTTCGCCGGGATCGTCGTCTCGCTGATGCAGACGCTGGTCATCCCGATCGTCCCGGAGCTGCCGCGGCTGCTCGACGCCCCGGCCTCGGACACCGCCTGGGCGGTCACGGCGACACTCCTCGCCGCCGCCGTCGCGACGCCCGTGATGGGGCGGCTCGGCGACATGTACGGCAAGCGGCGGATGCTGCTCGTGAGTGTCGTGCTGCTGGTGGGCGGCTCCGTGGTGTGTGCCCTGAGCGACTCGCTGGTCCCGATGATCGTCGGGCGGGTGCTCCAGGGCCTGGCCTCCGGGGTGATCCCGCTCGGCATCAGCATCATGCGGGACGAACTGCCCGCCGAGCGCCTCGGCTCCGCCACCGCGCTGATGAGTGCCTCGCTCGGCATCGGCGGTGCGCTCGGGCTGCCCGCCGCCGCGCTCATCGCGGACAACTTCGACTGGCACGTCCTGTTCTGGACGTCGGCCGGCATGGGTGTGGTGGCGCTGGGGTGTGTGCTGCTGTTCGTGCCCGAGTCGAAGGTGCGCACAGGGGGCCGTTTCGACCTGGTCGGCGGCATGGGCATGGCGGCCGGGCTGGTGTGCCTGCTCCTTGCCGTCTCCAAGGGCGCGGACTGGGGCTGGGGCAGTGGCACGACGCTCGGGCTGTTCGCCGCCGCCGCGGTCATTCTGCCGGCGTGGGGCTGGTGGGAGCTGCGGACCGACCAGCCGCTGGTCGACCTGCGCACGACCGCCCGCCGTCAGGTGCTGGTCACCAACCTGGCCTCGATCGCGGTCGGCTTCGCGATGTTCGCGATGAGCCTGGTCATCCCGCAGCTCCTCCAGCTCCCCGCGCGGACGGGCTACGGCCTCGGCAGGTCGATGCTGGTCGCGGGCCTGTGCATGGCGCCGTCGGGCCTGGTCATGATGGCGACGGCCCCGGTGTCGGCCGCCATCTCCCGGGTCAGGGGTCCGAAGGTCACGCTGATGGTGGGCGTGCTCATCGTCGCCGCGGGCTACGGCCTCAACATCGTCCTGATGTCGGAGGTCTGGCACTTCATCCTGGTCGCCTGCGTCATCGGCGCCGGCGTCGGCTTCGCCTACGGCTCGATGCCCGCCCTCATCATGAGCGCCGTGCCCGCGTCGGAGACGGCCGCCGCGAACAGCCTCAACACGCTGATGCGTTCCCTCGGTACGTCCACGGCGAGTGCCGTCGCGGGCGTCATCCTCGCTCAGATGACGACGGACCTCGGTGGTTACGCCCTCCCGTCCGAGAACGCCTTCAAGGTGGTCCTGGCGGTGGGCGCCGGGGCGGCGCTGCTGGCGTTCGCGGTGGCGTCGTTCATTCCGTGGCAGGCGGTGGCAGGTGCCGCCGGGCCGGTGGCGGAGGGCGCCGCCGAGCAGGCGGGGGCGACGGCGAAGTCGTAGTCACAGATTGCCCATCGGCTCGATGTCGACCTTCACCGGCGTGCCCCAGACGCGCAGCACCTCGTAGTCGGTGAACTCGTGCACCAGCCGGTAGGCCATGGCGGGACGCGGCCCGTGCCGCTGGGCGGCGAGATAGAGCTCGGCCTCCCGGCGATCGCGGCGCGGGGTGCCGCACAGCTGCCACTCCTGTCCGTTCCACAGCTCCGGCAGCCAGCGCTGCTGGGGCTGCGGACGGTCGCCGCGGACGCCGTAGCGGGACGGCACGGGGTGTTCGGGGGAGCGGGGGGCCGCCGGGCCGGTGCCGTTGTACTCGGAGCGGCGGGCCGCCCGGCGCCGGGTCTCGCAGAGCAGGCAGAGGTCGGGGGCCGCAGGGTCCACCGGGCCGCCCGGGTGCTCCGGGCACCGGGTGGTCCGGGCGGCCGTCGTGACACTCTCGTCCAGCAGATCGAGGGCGCGGCGCAGGTCGGCCTTGACCTCGTGCAGCCGGGCGTCCGGCGTGTCGGTGGTGAGGGCCTCGCCGTGCTCGCCGAGGAGGCGGAGGGCTCGGCCCAGGGCCGTCAGTTGCGCGTGGTTCATGGTTGCCAGTCTGTGCGGCCCCCCGCCCTTCGCGCCATCGCTCAGCCCATGCTCTTCGCCCCGTCCAGGGCCTCGCGCAGGATGTCGGCGTGTCCGGCGTGCTGGGCCGTCTCGGCGATGATGTGCAGCAGCACCCTGCGGGCCGACCAGCGGGCGCCGGGCTCGAACCACGGGGCGGTGGGCAGCGGGTGAGCGGCGTTCAGGTCGGGCAGCTTGGCGACCAACTCGTCCGTCCGGCGGGCCACTTCCTCGTACTCCGCCACTACGCCGGCCAGCGTCTCGCCGGGCAGCATCCGGAACTCGTCGGCCCGCCTGGCGAAGTCGGCCTCGGTCATGGCGCTGAAGTCGCCCATGGCCGACGGGCCCTGAAGGATGAAGTCCACCCAGTTCCGCTCCGTCGAGGTGACGTGCTTGATCAGGCCGCCCAGGCACAGCTCGCTGACGGTGGTCCGCTGCCCCGCCTGCTCGTCGGTGAGGTCACGGGTGGTGAAGCGCAGGAAGTGCCGGTGCTTGGCCAGCGCCTCCAGCAGGTCGGTGCGCTCGTCGGTGGTGGTGTTGTGCGTGGTCTCAGTCATGACAGCCACGTTAGGAGGCATAGAGGTCAGATCCTGACCTCTATGCCCCAGGACTTGCCTACGGATTCCGCCTTGCGGTCAGGCGGGGTCGGGCTGTGTCGCGCTGATCTGCGGGTGGACGTAGAAGATCTCGTGCCGGACGGGCCGCCCGCCCGCGTCACCCTCCCACGGGTACTGGATGAGCCGGCTTCGCACCTCGCTGCTTCCGCCGGAGACGTTGGCGTACATGTCGGACTCGACGTTGCGGAGCATCAGCCGGTTGGGGAAGCGCGGGTCGGGGTGCTCCAGGACCCAGTTCTGTGAATCGGCCAGCGGGCCGCCGGGCTCGGGCGCGCCGTCCGGCGCGTGGCAGTCCTACACATGCAGCGGGGAGCCCGCCACCGACTCCCGACCGTTCTCCACGTCCAGGCAGCGCTCCGAGCTGTCGGTGACGATCCGGTACATCGTCTGCCCCGACTCGTCCGTCCCGTTGGGGGAGAGCCGGAAGAGGGCGGACTCGTGGTTGATGTCGGGGAACTGCATGATGTCGTTCCCGTTGGCCCCGTCCCCGCCCACCACGTGCAGGTTCTGATCGGTGTGGTCGACATGGATCTCCACCGTGGTCCCGTCCCCGCCGTGGTCACCGTGGCGCGGGCCATCAGCCGCGCGGTCGCCGCCCGACCTTGAGGTCTTCGACGAAGGCCGACCAGGCGGGGGTGCCGAATATGAGCTTGGGGCCGTGGGGGTCATTGGAGTCGCGGACGGGGACGAGGGTGGGGAGGTCGTGGGTGACTTCGAGACAGTCGCCTCCGCTGCCGCCGCTGTGCGTCGACTTGCGCCAGCGCGCGACCTCCAGGCAGTTGTCGCCCCCGCCGCCGCTGTAGCTCGACTTGTGCCAGCGCGCGACTTCCAGGCAGTTGCCGCCATCGCCGCCGCTGTAGCTGGACTTGTACCAGGTGGCCGCGTCCAGGTCGTACTCAGGGATGCTCCTCATGGGCGTAATCCTGCGCCATGGTCTCGATGAGGGCCAGAGACTTCTGCGGCGAGAACGCGCAGGCCGAGAGGAGGTCGTAGGTGCGGCGCTGGTACCTCACCATGGCCGGGTCGTCCTCCAGCCGTCCGGTGCCGACACCTTCGAAGTAGACCAGTGGGGGCGCGTCTTCGAAGTCCATCAGCTTGATGGCACCCTGCATCGCCGCGTGCGCCTCCGCCTCGAACGGCAGTACCTGCACGATGATCCGGCTCCGACGCGCAAGGCCGATGATGTGGCGAAGGGCGCCCGCCATCACACCGGGCCCGCCCGTGGGCCGTCGTAGCGCGGCCTCGTCAAGCACCACCCACAACAACGGCTCTGTTGGGTTATCGAGGATGCGGGCCCGGTCCATACGGGCCGTCACCAGGTCCTCGATCTTCTCCTCCGGTGCAGTCGGCTGATGCGCACGGCACACAGCCCGCGTGTAGGCGGGGGTCTGGAGCAGCCCGGGGATGAGTAGCGGTGCGTACTCCCGGATTTCCGTGGCCGTCGCTTCTGCCTCAGCCGCCTCCGCGAAGTGCTCCGGATACTTCGACCTGGCCGCCGCACTGCAGTTTCGCTGGAAGAAGTCTCCCGTCCCCAACTCCTCGTCCAACACCCTTGCGTGTTCGGGCTGGATCCGCCGCGTACCCGCCTCCAGCTGCCCCACGAACGAGCCGCTCGCGAACAGCAGTTGACCCAACTTCTCCTGACTGAGCCCGGCCTTCTCGCGGGCGTGCCGCAGCTCCGCGCCCAGCAGCGCACGTGGCGAAGAGGCAGGATCCAGGTCCTTGGGTCCCGGCATGGCAACTCCCGGTCGGACAGCAGAGGTTGTTGGGGTGCCCCCTCTGGCCAGGTTAGGGCCGCACCCGCCACGCTGTGTCATGAATCGCAACTCTGCGTAGAGAGGTGAGTGAGACGTGCGGTCGACCGAAGAAGTGGTGGTGTCCCTGCGGGAGGCTCTCGCGGGCGTAGGGCTCGTGCTGCCGTCCCTGCGGGTGGATCCAGTCACCGGTGCGAGTAAGGAGCCGTTCGCTCTCGTCGAGCTCGGGCGCTGCAATGTGCGGACCGCCGAGCGGCTGGCGGCGGCGTTGCGGGGCCGGCCCATGGATCCCTCGCCGACGAACGAGGAGCTGTTCGCGCGGGTCCGGCAGGTCAACAGGGAGAGCAGACTGCCGCGTTAGGCGTCCGCCGACGGCCCGGTCAGACGGTCGTACTGGTCCTGGGTGAGGTGTACGGCGGACGCGCCCACGTTCTCCTCCAGGTGCGCCACGCTCGACGTCCCCGGGATCGGGAGGATCACCGGCGAGTGGGCGAGGAGCCAGGCGAGGGCGACCTGGGTCGGTGTGGCGTCGGCTTCCTTCGCGACCGCGGCGATCTGCGACGACCGTGCTCCCGAGGTGCCGGCCGCCGCCGGACGCCACGGCAGGAAGGCGATGCCAGCCTCCTCGCACGCCTTGAGGACGGGCTCGTGCTCGCGGTCGAGGAGGTTGTACCGGTTCTGGACGCTCGCGATGTCCACGACGGCACGCGCTTCGGTGAGTTCGGCGACGGTGACCTCGGAGAGGCCGATCCGGCCGATCTTGCCCTCGTCACGCAGGTCGCGGAGGGCGCCGAGCTGGTCGGGGACGGGGACGCCCGGGTCGAGGCGGTGGAGCTGGAGCAGTTCGATCCGGTCGAGGCGGAGACGGAGCAGGGCCTCGTCGACCTGGGCGCGCAGATCGGCCGGTTCGCCCGCGTGCCGCCAGCCCTCGCCGGAGGTGGTCCGCCGGATGCCGACCTTCGTGGCGAGCACGAGCCCTGCCGGGTAAGGGTGCAGCGCCTCGGCGAGGAGGTCCTCGTTGGCGCCCCAGCCGTACATGTGCGCCGTGTCGATCAGTGTGACGCCGAGCTCGACGGCCCGCCGGGCGACCGCGACGCACCCGGTGCGGTCCTCGGCGGTCTGCGGCCGCAGATGCATCGCGCCGAACCCGAGCCGCCGTACTTCCAGATCGCCGCCGATGCGGAACGTCTTCGGTGCCGTCATGTGGCCACGCTAACAGGGGAGTTGCTCAGCCCCCGGCCGTTTTCAGCGCCGTTCGCAGGTGACCGTCGGCGTCGGCCAGGAGCCCGGTCGCCGTAGGCCCGTCCACGTCCGCCAGCAGGATGAGGATGGCCGTCTTCACCTCGCCGCCCGACTCGGTCAGGGCCCGCTCGATGGCGGTGTCGTCCGCGCCGGTGGCGAGGGCGACGATGCGGCGGGAGCGGGCCCGCAGCTTGTCGTTGGAGGCGCGGACGTCGACCATCAGGTTTCCGTAGGTCTTGCCCAGGCGGATCATCGTGATCGTCGACAGCATGTTGAGGACCAGTTTCTGGGCCGTGCCCGCCTTCAGGCGCGTCGAGCCGGTCAGCAGCTCCGGGCCCACGACGATCTCGATGCCGTGCTCGGCTGCCGTGGCGAGGGCGCTGCCTGGGTTGCAGGACAGCCCGACGGTCAGCGCGCCTCGCGCTCTGGCGTGTTCGACGGCGCCGATCGCGTACGGGGTGCGCCCGGAGGCGGAGATGCCGACCACCGTGTCGGCGGGGGTGAGCGCGAGGGCGTCGAGGTCGGCGCGGGCCAGGTCCTTGGAGTCCTCGGCGCCCTCGATCGAGGTGACCATCGCCTCGGGGCCGCCGGCGATGAGCCCGACGACCTGGTCCGGGTCGGTGTTGAAGGTGGGCGGGCACTCGGAGGCGTCGAGCACGCCGAGGCGGCCGGCGGTGCCCGCGCCCGCGTAGACGAGGCGGCCGCCGCGTGCCATGCGCTCCGCGATGGCGTCGATGGCGGCGCCGATCTCGGGCAGCCGTGCGGCGACGGCGGCGGGCACGGAGGCGTCCTCGCCGTTCATGAGCCGGGCGATGTCGAGGGTGGGGAGACGGTCGATCTCGGCGAGCTCGGGGCGGAACGCCTCGGTGGTCAGGGAGTCCAACTCGGCGCGGAGATCACGGGGGTTGGAAGTCGAGGTCATGAGAGACGGCTCTTTCTGATGTGCGGTGTCCTGTCCGGCCTTCAGGCCAGGCCCACGGTCTAACGACGATGCCGGTGTGCCAGCGCCTCGTAGGACGCCGCCAGCGCGGGCGCCGCCGTCTCGTAGGTCCGCTGCGCGACCCCCACGAACAGACAGTCCACGACCAGCAACTGACTGGTCCGCGACGACATCGCCGCCGGCCGCAGCTCGCTCTCCCGAGCCGTCGACGTCGTAAGGATGTGATCGGCGTACTGGGTGACAGCCCCGTCCGGACGACCGGTGATCGCGACGGTCGTGGCCCCGTGCTCGAACGCGACCCGCAACGGCTCGATGACGTCACCGGTCGACCCGGAGTGGGTGATGGCGATGGCCACATCACCGGCACGCAGTTGCACCGCGTTCGTCACGGCGAGGTGCGGATCGCTGTGGGCGTGGGCCATCAGCCCTATCCGCAGCAGCTTCTGCGTCAGGTCCTGAGCGACCAGCCCCGACGCCCCGACGCCGTACACATCGATCCGGCGGGCCCCGGCGGCAGCCGCGACGGCCGCGCCCAGTTGGACCGTGTCCAGCCCCGCGGCCGTGTCGGCGAGGGTCTGCTGCTCGTCGTAGGCGAGCTTGGCGACGACGTCGGCGATCGGGTCGTCCACCGCGATGTCGGTCGTTATGGCCGGGGCACGGCCCGACTGCTGCTGGGCGGCGAGGCCGGCCAGGGCAAGGCGCAGGTCGCGGTAGCCGGGGTAGCCGAGGAGGCGGGCGGTGCGCACGACCGTGGCCTCGCTGGTGCCGGTGAGTTCGGCGAGGCCGGTGACCGTGAGGGCCGCGCAGCCCGCCGGGTCGTTCGCGACCGCTTCCGCTACGCGCTGCATGGAGCGGGTCATCGACGGGGCGAGCGTGCGCACTTTGGCCGCGAGGGCGGCGGGTGCCGGGGCCGCGCTCGCGCGACCGAAAGTTTCCTTCACTTCATTGGTCACATCTGAAAGGTATTTTCAAAGCCGTGTCGTGGTCAAGAGTGCGCACAATAGGTGCATGGAACCCGTCACTCCGCTGGAACAGGCGCTGCACACCGCCCGCGCCCTGGTGCTCGCCGACCTGGTCGCGGGAGAGGTCGCCGAGGCGGACGTCGTGTCACTGGTCGAGGAGTCGGTCGTACAGCGGCGCTGGTGGGTGGAGCAGTGGCCGGACGGCGTCGAGTACGTGGCCGGGCTGATCGCCCAGGACGTACAGGACGCGCTGCTGGACCGGTTCGGCCGCTGGCCGCTGTGCCCGGTGTGCGGCACCGGCGATCCGCACGCGCTGGAGGTCGAGCCGGAACTGGGGCCCGATCCGCACTGGGTGTGCCACAAGGCGGGGGTGAAGGTCGCGGCGCTGGGGTCCCTGGGACCGGCCACCGCGGGTGAGGCGCCGTCCTCGTGAGGGCCTTCGTGGCGCTGGTGACATCGTGACGGTCTACATCGACCCGCCCACCTGGCCGGGCCACGGCCGGATGTGGTCCCACCTGGTGAGCGATGTGTCGTACGACGAACTGCACGCCTTCGCCGAGGGGTTGGGCGTGCCGCGGCGGGCCTTCGAGCGGGATCACTACGACATCCCCTCGCACCGGTACGCCGACGCGGTGCGCGCCGGCGCGGTGGAGGTCAGCAGCCGTGAGGTGGTGCGGTTGCTGCAGGGGGCGGGGCTGCGCAGGGCGAAGGGGCGGGGGTGGGGCTGACGCCCCTCGGCCTCGCGCCCCATCGGCCGCGCGCCGGGCCCCGCTCGGTTACGCGAACTGTCCGGGCTGGTAGGAGCCGGCCGGCTGCCGGACCAGGACGTTCATCCGGTTGAAGGCGTTGATCAGGGCGATCAGGGACACCAGCGCGCCGAGCTGCTCCTCGTCGTAGTGCTTGGCGGCGTTCTCCCAGACCTCGTCCGGTACGCCGCCGGCCGCGTCGGCGATACGGGTGCCCTCCTCCGTCAGCGCCAGCGCGGCGCGCTCGGCCTCGGTGAAGACGGTGGCCTCGCGCCAGGCCGCGACGAGATTGAGGCGGACCGTGTCCTCACCGGCGGCGACGGCGTCCTTGAAGTGCATGTCGGTGCAGAAGCCGCAGCCGTTGATCTGGCTGGCGCGCAGCGTGACCATGTTCTGCGTCGAGACGGGCAGCGACGAGTCATGGATCACCTTGCCCGCCGAGGCGATGTGCTTCACGAACTTGCCGACGGTCGGGATCTCAAGGGCGTTCAGGCGAGCGCTCATGGCGAACTCCTCAGTCATGGGCCGTGGTCGGTGGTTACACAGCTATGACGGAAGGGCTCGGCGCGATGTGACGCGCACTGGTGTGACGTGGGTCACTCGCTGTGGGTGCCGCGGACGTGCTCCGTCCGTCGCATCGGGTACCAGGTGTCACCGGCCGGCCGAGGCGGGTCCGACAGGTTCCAGCTCCACGACAGCGTCGGCGTGATGCGCAGGTAGTGGCCGGGGCCCACCATGCCGACCCGCTCGACGGGGCCGCTCGCGACGCCGTACACCCGGATGCCGCGGGCGACGAACGGCTCGACGGAGACCAGGTCGTCCACGACGAAGGCCACCTTGTCGCGGCCATGGCCGACATTGCGGAACTTGCGGGTGCCGAGGACCTCCGCGCGAGGACCGCCCACCCAGAAGTGGGTGCCGTCGAACTCCAGCGCCACCGGCACCACATCGGGCTGCTCGTCCGCGCAGAGGCTGGCGAGACGGGCGAACGGTTTCGAGGTCAGGTAGGCGATCTCCTCGTCGGTGAACGACATGGCGGCTCCCTCGGCGACGCGGTTCGGCTCCGCCACAGGCTAGGCCGTGGTGGGCCGCCCCCTGCGGACGTAGAGCCTCAGCTCGCGGTCCATGTCGTGTTCCTCGTAGGCCGTCCGCTCCTCCTCGACGCTCGCCCGTACGTATCCCGCGCGCGAGGCGACGCCCTGGGAGGGGGTGTTGTCGTCGTGGATCGCGGCACACAGGAGTCGTACGTCGTCACGGGTCAGGGCCCACTCCGACAGTGCGCTCAGGGCCTCGCTCGCGTAGCCGCGGCCGCGGACGCCCTCCACGAGGTCGTAGCCGACCTCGGCCACGCCCTCCTCGTCGGGGGTGCCGTGGAAGCCGATGCCGCCGACCGCGAGGTCGTCCTCCTTGCGGACCAGGACGAACAGGCCGAACTCGGGGCGGTGCACACCCGCCTCGTACGCCTTCAGCACCATTGCGGCGGCCTCCCTCGTCCCCTCGAAGGGACCGCCCACGACCCAGTTGAATCCGCCGTCGCCGCCCTTGCTCAGGTCGGCGGCGGCCGCGGGGGTGACGCCCTGGAGGGTGAGGCGGTCGGTGGGGATGACGAGGTTGTTGTTCCAGCGCCACTCGGTGACGGGCGGACGGCCCGGCAGGTCGCCGCGGCCGGTGGCCCACAGGAGGGTGCGCCAGTGGTCGGGGCCGGGGCGGATGTGCGGGAAGATCGTCGTGAGGACGAACTGGGGCAGTTCGGCGGCCGGTTCGTACGCCACCCCCAGCCCTTCGGCGATGTCGTGCGTGTGCAGCAGCACCTCGGCGATCCCCATCGCGGCGAAGCCCTCGCGGTTCGCGCTGCGGAAGGGGTACGGGTGGAAGGCGCGGGCGTCGGGGGGCGTGGTGCGGACCGCGGCGGTGAGGAGAACGCCGGTCGTCTCGATGACGTGGAGCAGCCCCTCGTTGTCGGTGCCCTCGTCGAGGGTGATCTCGAAGGGGACATAGGCGTGCTGGGCGCGGCCCGCCAACTGGCCGGCGTAGGCGATGAGATCGCTCGCGATGTGCTCGGCCGTGTGACGGCAACTCCACTCCAGGCGCCCGGCCTTCACCCCTTCCCAGTCCTGGTCCACCACCGTGCGCAGCAGCGCCAGGCAGCTCGCCACGGCCTCGGTCACGCGTTCCCCGCCCATGTGTCGCATGGGCCGCAGGCTACGGCTCCCGGGCCGGTCAGGGCGACAGCATTTCCAGTTCGCCGGTCAGGTTGTAGCGGGCGGTGGCCTCCCACTCCCTTCTGCCGTGCGGGGTGCGGAACAGGCTGGGCAGCGCGAGGAGTTGGCGCAGGATCGCGGCGCGGCCCGCGCGGAAGGCGTCGCTCGGGACGAAGTGGTACTCCTCGCGGACGGCGGCCGTGTAGGCGGCGTACGCGGAGGGCGGGGCGGCGAGGATCGCGAGGTCGGCGTCGCACAGGACCTCGCCGTCACGGTCCTCCGGCGCCGGGTCGTGGCTGGTGGTGAGACGGACCAGGCGGGCCACCTCCGCCGTCCTCGCCTCGGACACGCCCGCCTCGCGGAGCGCGCGTTCGGCGAGCCGGGCGGAGCGCTCCTCGTTCTCCGAGCGGTCGGGGAGATAGACCGCGTCGTGGAACCAGGCCGCGAGGCGTACGACGTCCGGGTCGTCGGCATGGCCGGCCAGCTCGTCGATGTGGTCCAGGACCGCGATGAGGTGAGTGAGGGTGTGGTAGCGGCGCTGTGGTTCCTGCCAGCGAGTGAGGAGGCTGTCGGCGTAGGGGGCCGGGTCGGGGGAGGTCGCGGGGGAGCGGGCGGCGTTCAGGGCTCGGGCGAAGCGGCTGCGCAGGGCGTCGAGAGTGCGGGGATCGGCCATGGCGTCATTGTGGCCCGTGCGCCGGCGTTCTCCCGGGCACGGGCGCGGGCCCCCGGCGTGGAGGCCTTGACTGCTGCTGACGTGCCTGACGTGCCTGACGTGCCTGACGTGCCTGACGTACGGGGTCCCGAACTGCCGGGGCGGCGGCCGCCCGTCGAGCGGGACGCGCTGGTTCCGCGGCTGCGGGCCGGGCCGGACGTCGACTTCGCGCTGCCGACTGCCGCGTGTCCGGGGTGGTCGGTGCGGGATGTGCCGGCCCCACTTTTCGGCCGCGTTGACGCGGTGGTGGAGAGCCGCTTCGAGGAGGGCGTGTTCTCGCCCGCATCCAACGACCGGGACATCGCCGAGCGCGCCGACTGCACGAACGCGCAGGCCGTCGACGAGCTGGAGCGCGGGATGACCGGGGCGGGCGCGGTGATCGCGAAGGCGGGCGGGGTGCTGGATGCCGTGGCGCTGGGGGTGCGGGTCCCCCATGCCCGTAAGGCATTGGGGGGAGGGTGCACGCCGGGGCGGGGCGAATGCCGGGGCCGGGCTGCCGGATGCGCTGCGGCTGCTGGGGTGGTTCACCCGGGAGCGGCGGCACATCCCGCTGCGCGCCGATCTGGACGAGTCGACGAACCTCTGCGGCTCGGGGGGACGGCGGCGGTCGGCGGGTTTCGGCCTCAGGGGTTGAACGGATCTTCCGTGGGGCAGGCGTACTCTGGATTGGACTAGACCTGTAGTCGCCGTCGATGCCGTCGATGCCGTCGAAATGCCGAGGAATGGGGTCCCATGAGCAAGCGTGCAGTCCTGGAGGTGATCGCCCTCGGCGTCGAGGACGCGGTCGCCGCCCAGGCCGGAGGTGCGGACCGGCTCGAACTGGTCACCGACATGGCGGCGGACGGGCTGACGCCGCCGGTCGGGACCTTCGCCGGGATCCGGGCCGCCGTGGACATCGATCTGCGCGTGATGCTGCGGCTGGCGGACGGGTTCGCGGCGGGGGACGTCGGCGATGTGGTGCGGGTGGTGCGCGAGATGCGCGGGGCCGGGGCCGATGAGTTCGTGCTCGGGTTCCTTGACGCCGACGGCGGCGTGGACCTCGGGGCCGTCGAACGGGTGGTGGCGGAGCTGGACGGATGCCGGTGGACCTTCCACCGGGCGATCGACCGGGCCGCCGACCGGGATGCGCTGCGCAAGCAGCTGGACGGGATGCCGGGGCTGGACACGTATCTGACGGCCGGCTCGGCGGTCGGCGTGGACGAGGGGCTCCCGACGTTGCTCGCCGAGGTGGCCAGGAGCGGGGAGCCCGGCTATGAGCAGCGGATTCTGGTGGGGGGCGGGCTGCGGCTCGATCATGTGCCGCGGTTGCTGACGGCTGGGATCGACGCGTTCCACATCGGCGGAGCGGCGCGGCCCGAGGGCTGGGACGGGCCGGTTTCCGTGGCGGCCGTGGCGCGGTGGCGGGCCGCGCTGGACGGGGTTTCGTAGTCGACGGCGCCACCCTGGGAGGCGAGGATGCGGGGGCATCGATCCAGTCGAGGAGACTGCCATGACCCCACGCACGGCCATGGTCATCTGCGACATCACGATCTCGGCCGACGGGTACTCGGCCGGGCTCGGCCAGACCGAGGAACGCCCGTTCGGTGACGACGGCGGCGACGGCTCGGGCGCCGGGCTGCACGCCTGGATGTTCGGCCCCGTGCGTGGCGAATGGGACCGGAAGTGGAACGGCTGGTGGGGCGACAATCCGCCGTTCCACGCGCCGGTGTTCGTGCTCACCCATCACGCGCGCGAGCCGCAGCCGATGGACGGCGGCACCACGTACCACTTCGTCACCGACTGAATCGAGTCCGCACTGGCACCGGCACGCGCGGCGGCCGGTGACGGCGATGTCGCGGTGCACGGCGGCGCGACGACCATCAACCAGTACCTCGCCGCCGGCCTGATCGAAGAGCTGCGGCCGCACATCGTGCCGCTCACGCTCGGCGCCGGCACCCGTCTGTTCGAGGGCGTCCCGCCGCTGAAGCTGGAGCAGGTGAATTCGCGTCGGCGAGCCTGGTCACCCACGTGACCTACCGCGTGCTGTCCTGAGCCGGAGGGCGCCGGCCGGGACGCCCCGTCACCCCAGCTGATCGGGCAACGGCCCCCCGTGCGCCACGATCAGCCCCGACACCGCTCGCGTCAGGGCGACATACAGCCGCCGCAGCCCCGTCCGCTCGTCCGGTTCGCCGTCCACCACCGCCTGGGGCTCGTCCAGGACGACATAGTCGTACTCAAGGCCCTTCGCGAGCGACGCGGGGACCAGCGTGAGGCGGGTCCGCTCGGTCGTCTCCTCGCCGGGGGCCAGGTAGCTGACGCCCTCCGCCGTGAGCGCCTCCGACAGCGCCGGAATACGCGCGTCCGCGGCGATCAGGCCGACCGACCCCTCGTTGCGCAGCAACTCCGCGCACGCGGCGACGACTTCGGCCGTCGCCGACACCTCGCGGACCTCGAAGAACCCCGGATTCTCACGGATCGACGCCACCGGTGTGAGGCCCGGCGCGATGTGGGGGAGGAGGCGGGAGGCGTAGCTGATGACGTCCGTCGGGACGCGGAAGCCGGCCGTCAGCTCCTCGATGACCCCGTCCGACTTGCCGAGGTGGGCCAGCGCCTCGTCCCAGCTGCGCGTCGCCCACGGCGTCGTGCCCTGCGCCAGATCGCCGAGGACCGTCGCCGAACCGGTCGTGCAGCGGCGGCCCACCGCCCGGTACTGCATCGGGGAGAGGTCCTGCGCCTCGTCGAGGACGACATGGCCGAGGGAGGGTGTCCGGGAGACGAGGTCGGCCGCCTCGTCGACCAGCACCGCGTCCGCCGCCGACCACTTGGCCGACTTCACCGACCGCACCGGCTTCGCCCACAGGACCGTCTTCTGCTCGTCCTCGTCCAGGACTCCCCGCGCGTGTTCGGCCAGGAAGTCCGCGTCCGTCAGCAGCCGCAGCACTAGCTTGGCCGGGTCGACCGGCGGCCAGATCGCCTTGACCGCGGCCTTCACCGCGCTGTTGCGGGCCACCGCGTCCTGCACCCGGTCGTCCGGCGCCTCGCCCGACCGCTCCATCTGCACCAGCACGGCATGCGCGATGCGCTGCGGAAGGGCCTCGCGGGCGGCGCCGTAGCGGATGTCGCGGGCGAGCAACTCGCGTACGGTCTCCTCGACTTCGTACGCCGGTACGCGCCAGCGGCGTGATCCTCGGACGACGACCACCGGCTCCGTCGGCATGGTCACATGCGAGTAGATCGCGCGCCGCAGCACCTCCGCCATCCTCGCGTCGCCCTTGATCACCGCGGCCCTCGCGTCGTCGGTGCCGCGCACTTCGACATGGGCGACCAGGTCGTCGACCGTAGCCTGACGGACCGTCAACTCGCCGAGGGCCGGAAGCACTTGCTCGATGTAGTGGAGGAATGACCGGTTCGGTCCGATGACGAGCGTGCCGGTGCGGGCGAGCCGCTCGCGATGGGCGTACAGCAGATACGCCACCCGGTGCAGGCCCACCGCCGTCTTCCCGGTGCCCGGACCACCCTGCACACACACGGTCCCGCCGAGCCCGGACCGTACGATCTCGTCCTGCTCGGGCTGGATCGTCGCCACGATGTCCCGCATCGGGCCGACGCGCGGGCGCTCGATCTCCTGCTGGAGCAGCTTGCTGGTGCGGGCCGCCTCGGCGGGGTCGGAGAGGTGCTCGTCCTCGTACGCGGTGAGGTCGCCGCCCGTGTAGCCGAAGCGGCGGCGCAGCGCGATGTCCATCGGGTCCTTCTTGGACGCCCGGTAGAACGGCTGGGACACCGGTGCCCGCCAGTCGATGACCATCGGGTCGCCCGCGGCGTCGTGCACATGCCGGCGCCCGATGTAGAAGCGCTCGCCCTCCGCGCCCTCGGCCTCCTCGGCGCCGGGCGCGTGCAGATAGTCGAGCCGGCCGAAGAACAGCGGGGTGTCGCTGAGGTCGGCCAGGGCCTTGATGCGCTCGTCGATCTGACGGGCGAGGACTTCGGCGTTGACCCAGTTCGCGGTGACGTCGCTGATGTCGAGGGCTTCGACGTCCTCCCGCATGGCACGCAGGGCGGCACGGGAGGAGGCGAGGTGGGAGCGCTCTCGCAGGAGCGGGTCCAGGGGGTCGTCGACGGGCGTGGACAAGGGGGTGCCTCCGGAGGACCTACGGGCAGGTGGTTGCGGGTGGTCGACAGAGCCGACCGGTTTCCGTCCGGACGGCGGCACTCCGTGAACGGAGGCGGGCAAGAGCGGAGATTTTAGGTGAGCGCCGACGTCGTACGCCAACGAATATTCCGACCCCTAGGGGAGCGGCCCTTCTTCCCGGGGGTGCGGGGTCCGTCCGGAGGCGTACGCGGGCGGTGCGCGGCTTGGGACCGCAGACCGATGCGGTCTTTATGCCTGCGAACCCATCATGGAGACATGAGCGCAGCAACCATCCACCCAGCCCCTATGGGCCCCAGAGGAGCGACAGCGCTCCAGGGGAGCCACCGTCATCGCTTCGGCGAAGCCCTGCGTGCCGTCAGGGTGTTCGTAGGTGCCGCCTTCGATGTGATCGTCCTCGGTGAGTACGGCGAGGAAGCGGGCGTCCGCCGTAAGTGACGCCCGGGCTTCTGGACCCGCCGCATCCATGAGACGGACCGCGTGGGCGGGGCCTGCCCCTGCTCCGTTCAGTCGCCCTCGGGCAGCAGGATGTCGGCGTCGTCGAAGATCCGCAGCATGATGAGCAGCAGGCGGCCCCGCGAGACCATGTACTCCGCGACGATCTGCGAGGTGAGCCGGATCTCCCGGTCCTGCTCGCCGACACCGATCGAGCGTGAGACCTCGGTGTAGGGGTCGCGGGCCAGTATCTCGACGGCTTTGTCGAGGGCCGCCCTGCGGACGGGATCCAGTCGGTCGCGGTCACGGGCCGCCGACTCGGTGTACAACACTTCGTAGACATCCTCGTGCGGCATCTCGCCCTCCCCTGCTGTGACTCGTGCCGTGACCCCAGAGTACCGAGCCACCGCAAGCCCACCAGGTCGTTCGCTCAGCCCTCCGCGAGGATCTCGTCCGCGTCCACGATCCGGTACGCGTAGCCCTGTTCCGCCAGGAAGCGCTGGCGGTGTGCGGCGAAGTCCTGGTCGAGCGTGTCGCGGGCGACGACCGAGTAGAAGTGGGCCTTGTGGCCGTCGGCCTTGGGCCGCAGCACACGGCCGAGCCGCTGGGCCTCCTCCTGGCGGGAGCCGAAGGTGCCCGAGACCTGGATGGCGACCGTGGCCTCCGGCAGGTCGATGGAGAAGTTGGCGACCTTGGAGACGACGAGGACGCTGATCTCGCCCTCCCGGAAGGCGCCGAAGAGCTTCTCGCGCTGGGCGTTGGAGGTCTCGCCCTTGATGACGGGGGCGTTCAGATGCTCGCCCAGTTCGTCGAGCTGGTCGATGTACTGGCCGATGACCAGGATCTGCTGCCCGGCGAACTTGCGGACGATCGCCTCGGTGACCTTCCGCTTGGTGTCGGTCGTCGCGCAGAAGCGGTACTTCTCCTCCTGCTCGGCGGTGGCGTAAGCGAGCCGCTCGGCGTCGGTGAGATTGACCCGGACCTCGACGCAGTCGGCGGGCGCGATGTAGCCCTGCGCCTCGATCTCCTTCCAGGGCGCGTCGAACCGCTTCGGGCCGATGAGGGAGAACACGTCCGACTCGCGCCCGTCCTCCCGGACCAGGGTCGCGGTCAGGCCCAGGCGGCGGCGGGCCTGGAGGTCCGCGGTGAACTTGAAGACCGGCGCCGGCAGCAGGTGCACCTCGTCGTAGAGGATCAGTCCCCAGTCCCGGGAGTCGAACAGCTCCAGGTGCGGATAGACACCCTTCCGCCTCGTCGTGAGCACCTGGTACGTGGCGATGGTGACCGGGCGGATCTCCTTCTTCGTACCGCTGTACTCGCCGATCTCCTCCTCGGTGAGCGAGGTCCGCTTCATCAGCTCGTGCTTCCACTGCCGGGCCGAGACGGTGTTGGTGACGAGGATGAGGGTCGTCGACTTCGCCTGCGCCATGGACCCGGCGCCGACGAGGGTCTTGCCCGCGCCGCAGGGCAGCACGACGACGCCGCTGCCGCCGTGCCAGAAGTTCTCCACGGCCTGCTTCTGGTACGGCCTGAGCGCCCAGCCGTCCTCATGCAGCTCGATCGGGTGCGCCTCGCCGTCGACGTACCCGGCGAGGTCCTCGGCCGGCCAGCCCAGCTTCAGCAGCGTCTGCTTGATCTGCCCGCGCTCGGAGGGGTGCACGGCCACGGTGTCCGGGTCGATGCGGGCGCCGACGAGCGGCGCGATCCGCTTCGAGCGCAGCACCTCCTCCAGGACCGGGCGGTCGGTGGTGGTGAGGACGAGGCCGTGCGTGGGGTGCTTGGAGAGCGTCAGACGGCCGTAGCGGTCCATCGTGTCGGCGATGTCGACCAGCAGGGCGTGCGGTACGGGGTAGCGGCTGTACGTCACCAGCGCGTCCACGACCTGCTCGGCGTCGTGTCCGGCCGCGCGCGCGTTCCACAGGCCCAGCGGGGTCACCCGGTAGGTGTGGATGTGCTCGGGCGCCCGCTCCAGCTCGGCGAACGCCGCGATCGCCCGACGGCACTCGTCGGCCCGCTCATGATCGACTTCCAGGAGCAGGGTCTTGTCCGACTGGACGATCAGTGGTCCGTTCACGTGTGTACGTCCTTCCGCTCGGCCACCCGGCCAAACGTCCAGTGTGCCTGATCGATTCCTGATCGATTCCGGAGTCCTACAGGATGTCTTTTCATTCCTGTGAGTGGCGTGGTTTCACCTGTACGGCGGCGGCTGCGAAGAATGCCGAGCGTGCAGGCCATCGATCGTGATCCCGCCCCGCCGACCACCACCCTCGGGTACGCGCTGTTCGCCACCCGGTGGTTGCAGGCGCCGCTCTACTTCGGCCTCGTGGCCGCCCAGGGGGTGTACGTCTACAAGTTCTTCAACGAGCTCTGGGCCTTAATTCTCCGCTGTGTGACCGGGCAGGCGACCGAGACCTACGTCATGCTCGCCGTGCTCAAGCTCGTCGATGTCGTGATGATCGCCAATCTGCTGATCATGGTGATCGTCGGAGGCTATGAGACCTTCGTCTCCCGCATCGGCCTCCAGGGCCACCGTGACCAGCCGGAGTGGCTCTCGCACGTCAACTCCAACGTACTGAAGGTCAAGCTCGCCACGGCCATCGTGGGCATCTCCTCCGTCCATCTGCTGCAGATGTTCGTGGACGTCCACCGCACCTCGCACCACTCCCTGCTGTGGGGCACGGTGATCCACATGGCCTTCATCGCCTCGGCCGCGATCCTGGCGTACATGTCGGGGCCGATGGCCGCGCAGGCCGAGCGGGCCCATCAGCAAGCGCACCACGAGCACACCCCCGAGGCCCCCGCCCCGAAGGCCTTCGTCCCGGCACAGGCCGCCTCGCGCGAGGACCTGCCCAGCGCCGAGGAGCGGCTGCGCGCGGCCGGGTTCCCCGCCCGCAAGCTGCTGGAGGACTTCGACTCCGAGCACCCCAGCTCCTTCGACCGGGAGACCGTGGCCCGGCTCGGCAAGCTGGACTTCGTCACCGCCGGGCGCAACGTGGTCTTCGTCGGCCCGCCCGGCACCGGCAAGACGCATCTGGCCGTCGGCCTGGGCGTGCGGGCCTGTCAGGCCGGGCACTCGGTGCTGTTCGCGAGCGCCGCTCGGTGGGCCGCCCGGCTGGCCGGTGCGCGGGACGCCGGGCGGCTCGCCGAGGAGCTGGCGGCGCTCGACGCACACCCCCTGCTGATCGTCGACGAGGTCGGCTACACGCCCTTCGACGCGGAGAGCGCCGCGCTCTTCTTCCAGCTGGTCGCGCACCGCTACGAACGGGCCTCGCTGATCGTGACCAGTGACCGTCCGCTCGGCCGCTGGGGCGAGATCTTCGGCGGCCCCGCCGCCCTGGCGATGGTGGACCGGCTGGCCCACCACGCCGAGCTGGTGCGGATCGAGGGCGAGAGCTACCGGATGCGCCGCGCTACTTCAGCGTGGGCAGATTGAGGTTGTTGATCAGAGGGCCTTCGATGGTGAGCCCCTCGGTGACCAGGGACTCCCCGGCGGGGGCCGGGAGGGGCAGCGGCAGGGCGGAGGCGGCCGCGGCGGCCTCGGGGGCGAGGGCGGTGATCATCGCGGCCGCCGCCAGGAGGGCGGCGAGGGTGGTGAGTGCGGTCAGGGCGGCGGAAGGGGCGCGGACGGGGCGCTTGGAACGCATGCGGACTTCAGGGCCTTTCAGGGAGGGCGGGCCGGTCCTGCTCGCCGGACCGGCCCGACGGGTGCACTGCGGTCGCGTCAGACCTGCGGCGTCTCGATGACCAGTCCGGCTACGTCGATGCCGATCGCCGCGGCCTGGGTGGTGAAGGCGCCGATCATCATGGCCGCGGCGGCCAGGACGGTGGCAAGACGACGAGCTGTGCGCATGGGACAACTACCTCTCTGTTGCGCTCACTTGAGCGAGATCAGGACATCGAGTGGCTGCCCCGCGCTCCAGGACGGAATGCGGAAAGATCCGAAAGGTCCCTCAAGAGTTGGAAAAACCCGGCGTGGCGTGCGTGAACCGCCGCGTACGCCCGAACGAGTGAGCCGTGACGCCGTCCTCAGTCCTCAGAGCTGGTCGTCCGCGAGCTCGGCGACGCCGGTGATCCGGTGCAGCGGATACGTCCGCACCTCGTCCGCGGTGTGGTCGTAGGCCGTCACGAACCCGCCCTCGACCCGCACCGGCGCGATCACCCGCTGACTGGCGGCGCCCTCGGCGTTGACGTACCCGATCCACAGCGCCTCGCCGGTCAGGACGGCGGCCTGCATGGTGGCGAGGGTCTCGGCGGAGGTGGTCCGGGGCAGCTCACCGCCGCCCACCCCAGGGTCCGTCGCGCTCGGCTTGCGCGGGGTCGTGGAGGCGAGGTCGCCCGCCCGGATGGCGCGGATCGCGGCGGTCAGCAGCGTGGTGTCCGGCGTCGGCGGACCGTCCGGGACCGGCTCGGGTGCCGTGCGCGGCGGGGTGCGGTGGGCGTCGGCGCGGGTGATCAGGACGTCGCCCTCCGCCGACTCGGCGGCCGGCGCGAAGCCCATCGCGCGCAGGCCCTCCAGCAGTGCGGCCGGGTCCGCCTGGGCGGCGAGCACGGTCGGTGCGAGGCGCCGCAGACGCAGGCCGGCGGCGCGCTTGTCGGCGAGGATCTCGTTCAGCGCCGCGTCGTCGTCGCAGCGGACGTACGCGGATGCCGCGCCCACCCGCAGATGGCCGTGCTTACGGGCCACGTCGTCGATCAGATAGGCCAACGGCTGCGGCACCGGCGTACGCGCGTGCTCGGCGAGGAAGGCGTGCAGGTCGGAGGCGCTGCGTCCGGCGTCCAGCGCGCGTCGCACCGAACCGGGCGTGAACCGGTACACCGTCGCCCCGCCCTTCGACTCGACGTCCGCGAGCACGTCCAGCATGGCCGCGAGCGGCCGCCGCAGCGGACCGGGCGCCACGGCCGTGAGGTCGGCCTGGAGCAGGACGTGGTCCAGCGGCTCGGGCAGGAGGGGGGCCAGGAGACGGGCCGCGGCGGCGGAGGCGACGGACTGCTCGGCGGGGGAGAGGGGCTCGGGCGCCGGGGTGCGACGGTGATGCACGGGGAGCTTGTCGCCGGGACCGACCGGCTCCTGGGGAGCGTGCCCCGGCGGTCGCGCCCCCAGCAGCGCCCGCCCGTGCCCCGACAGCGCCCCCCGCCCCGTCACCCCCAGCAGCTCCGCCTCGCTCAGCGTCCACTGGGCGTGGCGGCTGCGCAGGTCGTCATCGCGCTGAGGGCCCCGCAGCGGGCGCTCCCAGCGCAGTCGGGCCAGCACCGACTCGGCCGACGGGGACGCGCCCTCCGGCAGCCCGGCCAGCAGGGTCAGCACCCGGTGCCGTACCTCCGGGGCGGCGGAGCGGTCCAGTCCGGGGCCCAGCGCCGACAACGTACGGTCCTTCGCGTCCCGTCCGCCGACCAGCCCCGGCGTGCGCGTCGCCGTCAGCCATGCCTGCGCCAGCCGTGCCCAGCGCTCGGCGGCGGGCTGCTCCAGCCACTCGTCGTGGGCGGGCGTCGCCGCGTACCGCTCGTCGGCCTCGCCGTCGGAGGCCAGCAGACCCGCCGCGTAGGCCAGCTCGACCCAGAAGGCGGCGATCGGCTCGGACACGTCCAGGGCGACGGCGGTGCGCTTGAGGTCGCGCACGCTGAGCCCACCGGCCCGCAGTACGGCGGGACCGCCCTCGTCCCAGTCCTTCAGCAGCTCCTCGACGGTGGCCAGCGCCGTGTACGCCTGCCCCGCCGCCGTCGCGTCCACAACCTGTGGACGGTGCGTGGCGGCCGGTTCGACGGGCGGCGGCAGCGGCTCGGTGGCGCGGTGGGCGCGGCCGGCCCGCAGGTGCAGGGCCACCTCGCGGGGGAGTACGACGGTGCCGGGTGCCGTCGGGAGCAGCAGGCCGCGGTCCAGCAGCCAGCGCAGACGGGGCGCCGGGTCGGCGGTGACCTGGCCGTACGGCGGCCCCCACACCAGCCGGGACAGCACCTCCCGGGACTCCTCCGGGGCGTCGGCCAGCAGGGCCGCCATGCGCCGCCGGTCGGTGAACAGCGCGGTGAGCGACGACACGGCGGACACCGCGTCGTGGGTCGAGGCCAGCCCGGCCGTCCGGACGATCTCCTGGATACGGCCCGGCGACATGCCCGAGGTGGCTTCCTGCGCGGTCGGGCCCAGTCCGGTGGGGGACGGGTGCTGCGGCGAGGGGGCGAGCAGCTCGCGGGCCGTGCGCACGAGGCGCAGCCGGTCGTCGGCGCCCCATACCAGGGCCTGTTCGCGCAGCGTCCCCAGCGCGTGCGGCAGCGCGCCCGCGACCGCCGGGTCGCCCTCGTCGCCGGCCATCAGGGCGAGCAGTTCGTCGTACGTCGCCGGGTCCGCCGCCACGGCCAGCGCCTCCGCCGTCTGCAGCGTGAAACGGTCCAGCCGCTCCAGGGCGCGCACCACGGAGGCCCGGGTGCCGGCGCGGGTCGCCAGCTGGGTGAGGTCGGTGGGGACGGGCGTGATGAGGTCGGGCCGGCTGCGCAGGAGTACGGCCAGCGAGGCGTCGTCCCGCGCGCGGAGAGCTTCCGCGAGGGAACGGGGCGGCGGTGTAGCCGGGTCGCTCATCCGACCAAATCTAGCGGGTGGGACGCCGCGGCAGGGGGTGCGCCGAGGGCTCGGACCGCGGTCCGGTGGGCGAACAGAACGTTGCACAGCTGGCCCCCCGGGGCTCGGCTGTCGGGTGCAGAGGGACACGGTCGCCGCGAACCGGACCCAGTCCGTGCACGCCGAGATCCTCGAACTTCCTGCGCTAACGTCGTCCCACGGGGTATCCAACGCACCCACCCCGGAGGGGACTTCGTGGGGATCGAGAGCGACCAGGTCGTCTACGAGTATCTGAGCCGCGTCGGCGACGTGGCCCAGCAGCGGCAGCTGCCGTCGGCCGCCCGCATGCGCCTGGTGAACGAGCTGCGCGGCGAGATCGACCGCCGCCGCGCCAAGGCGCCCGTGGACAGCCCCGCCGCCGTCCGCCGCATCATCGCCCGCCTCGGCAGCCCGGACGAGGTCGTCTCGGCCGCCGGCGGCAGCGCGCCCGCACCGCGGCCGCCGGTCGCCTCCGTGCCCGTACAGCCGGACAACCGGGCCGACGAGAGCGACGAGCAGCGCCCCAAGGGCCTGCGTCGGATCGTGCCGCGCCCGCGCCCCGCCGAGCCCCCGGCGCCCCGCGACGACGCTCCCCCACCGCCCCACCTCGCGAGCACCGCGGACCTCGGCGGCAGCGCGACGCAGCCGGACTGGTGGCGGGTGGACAGCAGTTCCTTCGGGCCCGGCGAGGACGTCCCCGGATTCGTCGGCGGCATCGAGATCCCGGAGATGCTCAGGCGTCCGCCCGCGAAGGAGAAGGAGCTGACGCGGCTCCGGAAGCAGGAACCCGCGCTGGAGGCGGCCGAGGAGGTCACCGAGGACGCGGAGCCGGAAGCCTCCGGCCGCCGCCGTCTCTTCCGCCGCCCGGCCCTCCCCTCCGGCCGCTGGAGCAACCCCCTCCTCCTGCTCGCCGCCGCCCTCCTCGTCACCGGTGCCATCCTCGGCAACCTCATCGCCCTGCTCCTCGGCTGGCTCATCGCCTGGGGCTCACGCCGGCTGAGCGATGCCGAGACCAAGTGGGCGGTGGTGATCCTGCCCGGCCTCTCCCTCACGGCGGGTGTCACCTGGCTCTGGGGCCGCACGACAGGCCGCTGGGGCGACCCCATCGCGGAGGGCCAGACGAACGCCGCGATCGCGGAGACCTGGCCCTGGGTACTGCGAGCGGCGGCCGTGGCGTCGGCGCTGTTCATCGTCTGGCGCTCACAGAAACGCCCTTAGCTACTGAACGGCACAATGGCCCATATGGCATTCACCGTCGGCTTCGACCTAGACATGACCCTCATCGACTCCCGCCCCGGCATCCACGCCTGCTACACGGCCCTCGCCGGGCGGACGGGCACGTACATCGACGCCGACCTGGCGATCACCCGGCTCGGGCCCCCGCTGGAGGAGGAGCTGATCAACTGGTTCCCGGCGGATCAGCTCGCGGTCATCGCCGACCTGTACCGCGAGATGTACCCGACGATCGCCATCGCCGCGACGCCCGCCCTGCCCGGCGCCCGCGAGGCCATCGCCGCCGTACGGGACGCGGGCGGCCGTGCGATCGTCGTCACCGCCAAGTACGAGCCGAACGCCAAGCTGCACCTGAAGCACCTCGGCATCCAGCCGGACGCGGTCGTCGGCAACCTCTGGGCCGAGCAGAAGGCCGAGGCCCTGCGCGAGTACACGGCGAGCGTCTACGTCGGCGACCACCAGGGCGACATACGCGCCGCCCGCGCGGCCGACGCCCTGTCGGTCACCGTGGCGACCGGGCCGTACAGCGAGGATCAGTTGGCCGCGCTCGGCGCGGACGTGGTCCTCACCGACCTGACGAAGTTCCCGGACTGGCTGGCCGGCTACCTGGACGCGGCGCGCGCCTGACGCCGCCCCGCCGCGACCGAACGGAGCACTCCCGCGCCGGCGACGAGGAATCCGACGCCCATGAGCATGCTCAGTCCGAACATGTATGTCGGAAATGGCGTCGTACCGAGCAGGAACGGGGCCACCGTGACCAGAGTGGCCACGGCACCGATGAAGAACACGACGGCGCCGGCACGGATCAGTCGGTCACCGGGAGCGGCGGAATTCGTTTGGGTTTTGTCACGCACCGGACCAGGGTAGTTCCCTGCGCGAGGGAACTACCGGGCGACGTCTTGTCACCCGCCCGGGGACCATTAGCCTTGGTACCGGCGGGTCATGGTCGACCCGCTGTAGTGCTATCAAGAGCCGTTTTCCGAAGCAGTTTTCCGACGAGTACGAGGACGAGGACAGACGTGCCTACCGGCAAGGTCAAGTGGTTCAACAGCGAGAAGGGCTTCGGCTTTCTCTCCCGCGACGACGGCGGTGACGTCTTCGTTCATTCCTCGGTCCTCCCCGCCGGAGTAGACGTGCTCAAGCCGGGACAGCGAGTGGAGTTCGGCGTCGTCGCCGGTCAGCGTGGTGACCAGGCGCTTTCGGTCACCATTCTCGACCCGACCCCGTCCGTCGCGGCCGCCCAGCGCAAGAAGCCGGACGAACTGGCGTCCATCGTCCAGGATCTGACGACCCTCCTAGAGAACATCACGCCGATGCTCGAAAAGGGCCGTTACCCCGAGAAGACCTCCGGCAAGAAGATCGCCGGCCTGCTCCGCGCGGTCGCCGACCAGCTCGACGTATAGGGGCGCTTCACCCGCTCACGGGAAATTCAACGCATCCGGGCCGAGGGGCGGCACCAGCCCCTCGGCCGCCGCACGTGTGAGCAGTCCGCGCACGGCCGCGTAGCCGTCCTCGCCGAGACCGGCCGTGAACTCGTTGACGTACAGGCCGATGTGCTGGTCGGCGACGGCCGGGTCCATCTCCTGGGCGTGTTCCATGACGTACGGGCGGGAGGCCTCGGGGTCGTCCCAGGCGGCCCGGACGGACGTACGGATCGAGTCGGCCAGCAGCGTCAGCGTGTCCGCGCCCAGTGACCGCTTGGCGATGATCGCGCCCAGCGGGATCGGCAGCCCCGTGGTGTGCTCCCAGTGCTCGCCCATGTCGGCGAGCTTGTGCAGCCCGTAGTTCTGGTACGTGAAGCGCGCCTCGTGGATGACCAGGCCCGCGTCGACCTTCCCGTCCCGCACGGCCGGCATGATCTCGTGGAACGGCATCACGACGATCTCGCCGACCCCGGAGGGGATCGTGTCCGCCGCCCACAGGCGGAACAGCAGATACGCCGTCGACTTCTCGCTCGGCACCGCGACCGTACGGCCCGTCAGGTCGACGTCCGCCTCCCGCGTCAGCACCAGCGGGCCGCAGCCCCGGCCCAGCGCACCCCCGCACGGAAGCAGCGCGTACTCGTCGAGGACGTACGGCAGCACGGCGTACGACACCTTCAGCACATCGAACTCGCCGCGCTCGGCCATGCCGTTGGTGACGTCGATGTCGGCGAAGGTGACGTCGAGCGCGGGCGCGCCGGGGACGCGGTCGTGGGCGAGGGCGTCGAAGACGAAGGTGTCGTTCGGGCAGGGGGAGTACGCGATCTTCAGCGGCTCACTGGTCATGTGGGTTCCAACTCTCCAGTACGGGCGCGAGCTTCCCGAAGCCCCGGGTCAGCGCGGCCAGCGCGTCGCCGATGCGCCAGGCGGCGCGGTCGCGGGGGCCCACCGGATTGGAGATCGCGCGCAGCTCCAGTACGGGCTTGCCGTGCGCGGCGGCGGCCTCCGCGACGCCGAAGCCCTCCATGGCCTCGGCGAGGGCGCTGGGGTGGCGCTCGCGCAGCCGGGCGGCGCGGACGGCGGTGCCGGTCACGGTGGAGACGGTGAGGACGGCGCCGGGGCGCGCGCCGGTGGCGGTCGCGACTTCTCGTACGAGTGTTTCCGGCGGACGGTGGGTGACGGTGCCGAAACCCAGCTCGGTGACCGGCAGGAAGCCGTCGGGGGTCTCCGCGCCGAGGTCGGCGGCCGTGATCTCGTCGGCGACGACGAGGGAGCCGACGGGCGCGTGGGGTGCGAAGCCGCCCGCGATGCCGGTGGAGACGACCAGGCCGTAGGGCGTGCCTTCGAGGGCGGCCGTGGTGAGGGCGGTGGCGGTGGCCGCGGCGGCGAGCGCGGGGCCGACGCCGGCGGCGATCACATCGACGCCGGGCAGCCCGTCGAGCGCCCGGACCACCGCGTCCCGCTCGGCGGGGACGGCGGTGGCCACCAGGACATGTACAGCGGACGTGGTCAGCTGTCCTTCTTGAGCTTGAAGGACCACAGGCCGGTGATGTCCCTCTCGCCCTCCTTGATGGACACCAGCGTGGAGTTGCCGCTGGCGCCGTACTGGGCGTTGAAGAACACGCTGCCCGGGACGGTGCGGTACGTCTTCGTGCTGGAGTCGGTGAGCGGCTGGCCGTTCATGAGGATGGTCCAGCCCTCGTCCGCGATCTCCGGGTCGACACCGAAGCGCACGGTGTCGTCCGGGTCCACCTTGATGGACTCGATGCCCTTGTCCTTCAGGCACTTCGCGAGGTCCGCGGTCTTGAGGGCGTCGCCCTCACCACCGCAGGTGGCCTGCGAGTGGACGGACGCGGTGCCGACGGTGATCGTGGCCAGCGGTGTCGGCTTGTCGCAGGCCGACAGAACGAGCAGTCCGGCGGAAACGGCGCCGGCAGCGGCGACGGCGCGGCGGCGTCGCTGGGCGGATTGCAGCGTGGTCATGGCCGAAGGCTATCGGGCGGGTGTGACGCTCTCTCTACGCGGGGGCGGCGTGCCGTACGTCACGCAGGGCCCGTGGCGTCTCAGGCCACGCGTGGGTGGGTGTGGCCGCCCTGCCGGGCCGAGCTGATCAGGCCCTTGGCGGTGGTGATCCAGCCGACGGCCACGATCGCCGCGCCGACCAGCAGACCGAACGAGCCCTTCAGCGGCAGCACGATGCCGACCGCGCCGCCGAGCACCCAGGACATCTGCAGCAGCGTCTCGGAGCGCGCGAACGCCGACGTCCGCACCAGCTCCGGCACGTCCCGCTGGATCAGCGCGTCCAGCGACAGCTTGGCCAGCGCCTGCGCGAACCCGGCGGCCGCCGCGAGACAGGCGACCAGGACCGCCCCGAAGAAGAGCGCGGCCGTGATCGCCACGCCCAGCACGAAGCCCACGACGGTCACGATGATGATCTCCGGCGCCCGGGACCTGAGCCATGCCCCGACCGCCGTACCGAGAGCGTTCCCGACCCCGGCCGAGACGGCGACTATGCCCAGGGACACGGCAGCGCTCTGCCCGGACATCGGGTGCTCGCGCAGCAGGAACGCCAGGAAGAAGATCAGGAAGCCGGACAGACAGCGCAGGGCGGCGTTGGCGCCCAGGGCGTGGGTGACGGCGATGCCGACCGTGCGCAGCCCGGGGCGCTTGACGGGCCGGCGGTGCGGCCCGTGCAGATGCTGCTCGTCGGCCGCCAGCAGCGCGGTGTCCTCGCCCTTGGCCGAGTCGACCTTCGGCGGCAGGGTGAAGGACAGGAACGTACCGGCGATGAAGATCACGAAGGCGCCGTAGAGCGGCCAGCGCGGCCCGATCGCCTGGAGCCCGGCGCCGATGGGCGCCGCGATACCGGTGGCGAGAAGCCCCCCGAGGGTGACCCGCGAGTTCGCCTTCACCAGCGAGAAGCGGGGTGGCAGCAGGCGGGGCACGACGGCGCTTCTGACCACGCCGTACGCCTTCGAGGCGACCAGCACCCCGAGCGCGGCCGGATACAGCTGGAGGTCGCCGCTGACGACCGCGCTGGACAGGACCAGGGCGAGCAGCGCCCGTGCGAGCATCGCGCCGGCCATCGCCGCGCGGCGGCCGTGCGGGAGGCGGTCGAGGAGGGGGCCGATCACGGGGGCGAGGAGCGTGAAGGGCGCCATGGTGATGCCGAGGTAGAGCGCGACGCGCCCGCGGGCCTCGTCCGTCGGTACGGAGAAGAAGACGGTGGAGGCGAGGGCGACGGTGATCATCATGTCCCCGGCGCCGTTCACGGCGTGCAGCTCGATCAGCTTGCCGAGACCGGACTCGCCGGCGCCCTGGGCGTGGGTGGCCTTGCGGATGCCGCGGGCGGGGCCGGTGACCGGGAAGTGCAGGGCACGGCCGACCGCGCGGAGGGAGCCGCTCATCCGGCCCGTTCCGCCACCTCGACTACGGCCACCCTTGGCCCCACCGATTCCGGTGGCTCCTTGGGGCGTCCTCGCGGTTGCCACGACGCAATAGTGCCCCGAGATGGGGGTGGCTAGCGCGGTTACGGCGCGTATGGGGGGCACTTCATGGGCAAGGTCTCAGGTTGGCCGAAGGCGAGTCTCGGGTCGGTGGCACGGTTCCACCGGCCGCCGCGTACGGTGAAAGGGCCGTCGGTGTAGGCCCAGCGCTCTCGAACAGGTAGCGTGCGTATCTCAGCCATCCCGCACAATGGATGACGTAGGTGCGCCCGAGCGCGATTCGGACGCGGACGTCGACGCGGCCCACAGGTCCGCTCCGTTCGCTCCGCCGCCTTTAGGCAACCGCACCCGAGAGACGGCGTAGGAGAGAAGCGATACCTGTGAGCGCAGCGACAACGCGAAGCCGCACCCCCGACCGTTTGTGCGCCGAGGCGGTCGACCTCGCCCGCAGTGCCGCCGAGGAGGCCGCCGCGCCCGGCGTCGTGGGCGAGCACGCGGGTCTGGCTTCCGAGGGCGACCGTGTTGTCACGCACTTCTTCGAGTGCAAGGAACTCGGGTACCGGGGCTGGCGCTGGGCGGTGACGGTGGCCCGGGCGTCCCGCGCGAAGCTGGTGACGCTGGACGAGGTGGTACTGCTCCCGGGGCCGGACGCCCTCCTCGCCCCCGAGTGGGTGCCGTGGAGCGAGCGGCTGCGCCCCGGCGACATGGGTCCCGGCGATCTGCTGCCGACGGATGCCGAGGATCTGCGCCTGGAGCCCGGTTTCTCGGGCGAGGACGAGCCGGTGTCGAGCTCGGCCGTGTCGCACGAGATGGCCGAGCTGGTGGAGGCCGAGGACGCCGAGGTCACGGCGGGCGCCCCCGCGAACCTGCCGGTGGCCCCCTCCCGGGGCTCGATCGCCGCGGTCGCCGAGGAACTGGGCATGCGCCGCGCCCGCGTCCTGTCCCGCTACGGCCTGCACATCGCCGCGGACCGCTGGGAGGAGTCGTTCGGCGCGAAGACCCCGATGGCCCAGGCGGCACCCGCCTCCTGCGTCTCCTGCGGCTTCCTCGCCCCGATCGGCGGCTCCCTGGGCCAGGCCTTCGGTGTCTGCGCCAACGAGTTCTCCCCGGCGGACGGCCGGGTGGTGTCCCTGACCTACGGCTGCGGAGGCCACTCGGAGGCCGCGGTGATGCCCGCGCCCCCGCGTCCGGCTCCGCCGGTGATCGACGAGACCCGGGTGGACCCGTTCCCGCTGCGTCCGGCGGCGGATTCGGGATCGGTGTCGGTGACGGCGGACGAGGACTCGGCGGAGCTGGGGCACTCGTAGGGCGAGTGTTGCGAGAAGCGCGACGGCTTCTCTTCCCGTCCGGGGTCAGGGCACGAGGTTCTTGAGGTCGATGTCGGTCGAGAAAGGGACGGCGGCCTTCAGCCGGTCACGGTGAATTCCGGTGGCCACGTAAGCGCCGGTCATGGTGTCGAGTTCGTAGGTGTGGGCGGTGGGGCCGCCGGCCTCGTCCTCGACCCGCCAGAAATGCGGGATCCTGGCCTGTGCGTACTTGAAGGGCTTCAGGGACCGGTCGCGGTCCGCCGACTCCTCCGAGACGACCTCGATGACCAGGGCGACGTCGGCGGGTGCGTACCAGGTGCGGTCGGGGTCGTATGCGGCGGTGGTGACCAGGATGTCGGGCTCCGGGCGGCTCTTTTTGTCGAGCCGGACGGTCATCTCGCGCTCGACCTCGAACCCCGCCGGTGCAGCCTGCTCCAGGGCGAGGGTCAGCTTCTGCACGAGCCGGGAGTGCCAGGACCGCTGCGGCGACACCCTGAAGATCAGGGCTCCGTCGATGAGTTCGGTGTGCCGCGGTGCCTGGGGGAGGTGGTCGAGGTCGTCCGCTTCCCAGCCGCTCGGCCTGGGCGGGATCATCCAGTCGGGAAGTTCGGCGGTCACGGCTTCCTCCAGGCGCTTGCGTGGTTGATGTCGTCACTCGACGAACGGCGCCTGATGCGTGCCCCGGCCGGAACGGGCTCAGGCGGCGGTGGCAAGGGGAGTGCTTCGGCAGTCACGGCAGACTCCTGGGGTGGGTGAACGGAAGGCGCGGTCGCAGTCGTCGCAGGTCTGGAAGGGGTGCCGGACGGTCGGCGGTGGTTCTGGGGTGCGGAACGGGGGTGGGGGTGGTAGCTGAGTGGTGAGGCGGTGGGCCAGTAGGGCTGCCGGGCGGCACAGGGGTTCGGGTGGCAGGTCGATGGTCAGTGCGTGGCGTACGGCTGCGGGGGTGGCGTCGCGCTCCAGCCAGGCGGCGACGCCGGGGGCCAGGTGGGCTGTGTCGCGTTCGCTGAGCAGCAGGCGGGGGTCGTGGCGGCGTAGGTCCGTGAGGAGGTCCGTGGCCGCCCGGAGGAGGGTGCGGGCCGGGTAGGCGGGTTGCGGTACGGCGGGGAGGGGCTTGCGGGGTGCCGGGGTTCGCTTCTTCCGGGGCGGAGCCAGCGGGGCGTCCTGGGTGTGGCGGCGGCTGTCGGGCTGGTTGCAGGAGACCGTGCGCGTGACGATGCGGCCGCCGGGGACGCGCTCGCGCTCGCGGCGCAGATAGCCGTGGGTCTCCAGCTGGCGCAGGGCGGCGGCGATACGGGTCGTGCCCTCGGGGAAGCGGGCGGCGAGGGTCTTGATGTCGACGCGGGCGCCTGCGGGGAGGGACTGGATGTAGACGGCCAGTCCGATCGCGAGGGCCGACAGCTCCGGGTGCTGGGCGAGGTGGTTGCCGATCACCGTGAAGCGGGTGGTGTGGCGGGAGTTGTCGTGGACCAGGCCGCCGCCGGTTCGGGTGGTCTTGGCGGTAAGGCGGGACTGGGCGTGCGAGGGCGCGCTAGGGTTTTGGGTATCCATCGGGAAGGGGCTTGCTTCCTTGGTGGTCAGGCCCTCGCATCGGGATTGCCGTCCCGGCGAGGGCCGTTGTGTGTCTGCGGTTGTGTGCCTGCGGTTGTGTGTGTCTGCGGTTGTGTTGCGCTGAGCGTAAGTCAGACAACCTGTGTGAAATCCAGCTGAGTTGGTGATATTCACCCGCGAGGGTGAGTGTGCTGAGTGTGCGCTGCGGGAGGGTGGGGTGGGGTTTGGTGGGGTTCTTTCGCCCTGGTTTTCCTTGGTGGTTGACCGCCCGTGCCACCGGAGCGCGGGGTCCCGGGTCCCGGTGAGAGGTCCACTTCCGCCCAGACCGTCTTGCGCGGCGGCAGCCCCGGTGTGACACCCCAGCGGTCGGCAAGGGCGCCGACGATGGCGAGGCCACGGCCCGACTCGGCTTCGGGGGTGGGGTGTTCGGCGTGCGGTAGCCGGTCGGCGCGGGTGTCGGTGACCTCGATGCGGAGGGTGTCTTCGGTGACGTGAACGAGGAGCCGGAAGTCCCGCCCGGGGACTCGGCCGTGCGTGACCGCGTTGGCCGCGAGCTCCGCCACGAGGTGCGCCGCGGGGTCCAACGGCAGGCCCCAGCTCCGGAGTTGCTCGGTGGCGAGCAGGCGGGCGAGTCGGGCGCCGCGTGGCGTGGGAGACAGCTGCACGCTGAAGCTGCGGGCGGGCGGGCTTGTGATGACTTCGGCGGATACCTGATTCACGTAACTCAGCGTTGCGGTGCGTGCTTACCGTGAACAGTGACTCAGCGGGTGCGTACGGTGACTGTCCGGAGCTTGTCCGGTCGTGTCCGGGCTGTCGGGGCGTTGCGTATGGGTAGGGCGCTGCTGCACTGCGGCGGTACGACGGAGGGGTACGGGATGTCGGTCGAGGCGGAAACGGGACGGCTCAAGACGGAGGCCGACGAGCCGGGTTGGGAGGTGGATCCGGACGACGAGTGGGGCGTCGCGGTCATCGCCACCGTGGGACGGCAGCTGAAGCTACGGCGGGAGGCGGTGGGGATGCGGGCCGCCGACTTCGGAAAGGCGGTCGGGTACGGCGAGGACTTGGTCTACAAGATCGAGGGCGGGAAGCGGATTCCCCGGCAGGAGTATCTGGACAGGGCCGACGAGGTGTTGGGGGCGGGTGGGCTCATCGCCGCCGCGTGGGAGGACGTTAAGAAGGTCCGGTACCCGAAGAAGGTTCGGGAGCTGGGGAAGCTGGAGGCACAGGCGATCGAGATCGGCGTGTACGAGTGCAACATCATCGCTGGGCTGTTGCAGACGCCGGAGCATGCGCGGGCCGTGATCGAGGCGGCACAGCCGCCCTACTCGCCGGATGACGTGGAACGTATGGTGGCCGCTCGCCTGGCCCGGCAGTCGGTCTTCGAACGCGACCCGGCTCCGTCAATCCACTTCGTCCTGGAAGAGGCGCCGCTGCGCCGACAGGTCGGGGGCACAATGGTGTGGCGACAGCAGCTCGAACGCCTGCTGGAGGTGGGGCGGTTGAACAACGTCTGGCTTCAGGTCATGCCGACGAACACCGAGCCGCATCCAGGGCTGGACGGCAGGATCGAGTTGCTGAAGTTCCCGGACGGTACGGCGGTGGGGCGCTCCGACGGTAAGTTCAGCGGGCGGCCCGTTTCTGACCCAAGGCAGCTCCGCATCCTTGAGTTGCGATATGGCACCATCCGGGCGCAGGCCCTCCCGCCGAGGGAGTCGCTGGCCTTCATCGAGAACCTGCTGGGAGAGACATGATGAGCAAGGCCTCCGCCGGAGACGCCTCCGAACTGGCGTGGTTCAAGAGCAGCTACAGCGGCGGCACCGACGGCGAGTCCTGCGTCGAGATCGCGATAGCGCCCCGCACGATCCAGGTCCGCGACTCCAAGCACCGCGACGCCGGCCCCCGACTCGCGCTCGCGCCGCAGGCCTGGGCCGCCTTCGTCACGTACGCGTCCGAGGGCTGAGGTCACCTGCTATGCGCAAGGCCTCCGCCGGAGACGCCTCCGAACTGGCGTGGTTCAAGAGCAGCTACAGCGACGGCCCCGATGGCGATTCCTGCGTCGAGATCGCGATAGCGCCCCGCACCATCCAGGTCCGCGACTCCAAGCACCGCGACGCCGGCCCCCGACTCGCGCTCACGCCGCAGACCTGGGCCGCTTTCGTCGCCTACGCGTCCGAGGGCTGACTCCCGTCGGTGACACGCTCTCGCGGCCCACGGCCGGCGACGGCGTCCGCGAGGGTCAGGTCTCTGTTGTATGTAGTGTGCGGAAATGACAAGAAGCGAGCGACTCGCGGACCAGTTGGACTGGTACTGGCGCAAGAGCCTGCGGCCACGGCTGGAGGGTCTTACCGACGAGGAGTACTTCTGGGAGCCGGTGCGCGACTGCTGGAGCATCCGCCCACGTGGCACGTCGGCCGCACCGATGTCGGAAGGTTCGGGGGAATGGACGATGGACTCAGCGTCCCCTGACCCGGTGCCTGCGCCGGTCACCACGATTGCCTGGCGGCTGGCGCACATCATTGTCTCGTGCCTGGGCTATCGGGTCGGATGGCACTTCGGTGGCCAGGACGTCGACTCCCAGACATTCGCCTACGCGGGGACCGCTGACGAGGCGCTGAAACAGCTCGATGAGATGTATGGGAGATGGAACGCGGGGGTCCGCGAGCTCTCGGACGCTGACCTGGACAATCCGCCCACGGTGGGTCCCGAGCGGTTCCCCATGGAGAACAGGGTCCTGCACGTCAACAGGGAGCTGATCCATCACGGCGCCGAGATTTCCCTGCTACGCGACCTCTACCGCTGGCAGGACGGAACCGTACCGCGCACAATATGACTTTCCGGTGATTTCCTGTGGAACCGGTCGTCAATTTGCTGGACGGCCATTGATGCGCGCGCAGGGTCCCGGACAGCGATTCTGAGATACCGCTCGGCCTCGGCTGCGATGCCCCGCTGCCGACCGGACCGCTTTCAATCGCATGATCGGCCAGCTCTACCACTGCCTCCAGCGCGGCGAACGGTTTGACGAGCTGGCCGCCTTCCCCACACCGCCCTCGGTGACGGAGAGGGCTGCCGCCTGACCTGCGGCAAACACGTCTTGCTCAGGTCGCCCACAGCAGTCGATCATTCACGGATGAGACCCGAAGTTCAGACCTTCGTCGCCGACGGACCTCTGCCCGCCTGGGATGCCGACGAGGAGGAGATCGACCGGCGAGTCAAACCTGCTTCGGCCCCGACGACTGCTACGGCGTCGCCTGGTCACTGTTGCACCTGATCGAGACCAGCCCAGGGCCGGTGCCGCCGGTGACGCCTCCCGGCACCGATTCCGGTGAATGGCATCACACGCTCTGGAACCGCTGGGGGAAACCATTCACTCACCGAAGAGGACTTGACGCGTCAGAGCCCTGAGGTGTCTGGATAGCCCCCTTCAGCGGACTGAGCCCACGTCAGTTCGGCAAGCTCGTGACCTGACGCTGTGACAGCTCGCCCCCCGCTCTTCGGGATCTCAAAGTCGGCCGCCGGCCGCATCATCGACCACGTCGCCCCGTCACTTGCCCTGCAGCCTCGCCAGCGGTTCCGTAAGAACAGCGTCTTCAAGATGGCGGATCTTCAGTGATCTTCTGTCGCATCAGCTCCAGCCACTGCCGGAGTGACACCCCCTGCGGTGGCAGAAGGTCG
Organism: Streptomyces sp. NPDC111802; assembly: GCF_055634335.1. Classification (NCBI taxonomy): domain Bacteria; kingdom Bacillati; phylum Actinomycetota; class Actinomycetes; order Kitasatosporales; family Streptomycetaceae; genus Streptomyces; species Streptomyces sp. NPDC111802. The sequence goes on from NZ_JBVKCZ010000011.1 coordinate 139,535, forward strand.
AGCCCCAACGCCGTCGTTGCCGTGTCGAGTTCCTGATCCGAGGACACCATCGTCAGAAGTTCGGTGATCTCCTCTGCCGCCTGTTCACGGTCTTCAGGCACGGCTTCGATGACGTACTCATCGATAGCCGCCTCGGGAGTGGCATAGAACTCTGAGTAATTCCGGTGCAAGTAGGCGCCGAGGAACTGGCTCAGCTGGGGGAAGCGCTCATTCCATTCCCAGCGGTTCTGTGGGTTCATCTGTGGGATTCGTGACGGGTCTTGCAGGAGTCGCTGGAGGTGCTCCCTCGCGATGCGCAGGCAGTCCTCAACGCTAGTGCCCATCGGCGGGCGGATGTGCGGAATGTTCTCCACATCATCTGCGATCTCTTCGGAGAAGAGTCCGACGGAGAGCAGTTCATCGATTTGCTGGACGGCTGTAGCGGCACGGGCCGGGTCACGAGCGGCGATTCTGAGGTACGAGGCCAGGCCGGGGCCCGGGGTCTCTGCGGTGTCAGTGAATGTGAAGCCGGTGTATGCATAGGCTTTCAACAGGTCGCTGAGTTCGTAGAACCGCGGCTCTGACGGGAGTGCCTGACTCATGAGTGGCTCCAAGCGTGCGCGCTAGGGCTGGGGGAACGATGTGAGGACGCGGTATCCCGACGGCGCCGTCGGGTCTGCCTTGAGAATGACGCGGACTCCTCTCACCCATTGCGTAGGCTGCCCATGGGTGAAGTCGTAGCGAGTGAGGTGGAGTCCTGTGTTTTCGGTGAACTCTGCTTCCAGTCGCAGTGGTGCTTTTGCGCCCCTGGCCAGCCAATCGGATATCTTCCGTTGGTTCTCCCTGATGGTGAGGGTCTTGTCGGTGAAGCGTTGTGCCGAATCGACGTCAACGTAGCGTGAGTCCTCCGTAAGGCCAGGATTTTCTCGGAATCGCTTACGCATTCCGGCTATGGTCTTGTCGACATGCCTGTCGATGGTATGGCCCTTGCTCTGGCCCCCAAGACTCTTCCCTTCGTCACCTCGGACATCGGCGCGGTGCTCAGGCTTTACGCGTCCCTTGCGTTTGTTCCTAGGCCAAGCGTTGTAGTCCCCGCCGGAGCCATTCGAGGCCCCCACCCCCATGAGGACGAGCCCGGCCGTGCCCAGGAGGCCGGCGTTCAGCGCGGCCTCGGCCGTCAGGGCACCGACCGCTCCGCCCCCGGCCAGCGCGAGCCCCCCGGGTGGGAACAGGGCGAGCAGGGAGAGAAGGAGGAGGGCGAAGCCGAGGTAGACCAGGAAGGTGTTCAGGGCGTCGAGGAGGTGGAGCGTGCTGATGGCTCTGCCGGCGGGGCCCGCGTCGCCGAACCCGCGCCACAGCAGGAGTACTCCGGTCGTCGCCGACCCCAGCGCGGTTCCGAGACGTAAACGGTGGGCCGCCAGTACCTCGCCCAGTGGCTGCGCCGACACCTGTCGCCAGGTGCGCAGCAGGGTGGTGAGCACGTAGGCGATCCAGGCCAAGGCGGCCATGCCGAAGCCCATGAGGATCTTCGGGCCCGCACCGGTGCTGAAGAATTCCTGGAGGCCGGCGGTGGAGGTGAACGAGCCGACGCCCAGGAACAGCAGTGAGGGGAGCATCAGGACGCAGGGGATCAGCAGCAGCCATCGCCCGCGGGAGCGTCTGGCCGCTCGCGTCGCCTTCAGCCACGCGCGGATGTTCAGCGCCCGCCAGGCAATCGCGTTGTCGGACGCGTCCATCCGGGCCGTGATCCCCGCGACGACCTGGTGAAGCTCCTCGGTGGGCGTGTGCGGCGCCGACGCGGCGGCGTAGAGCAAGGAGCGTCGCAGTCTGACGTAGCGCAGGACTATCAGCAGGGTCCAGGGCGGGCGCCAGGCCGCGTAGCGCAGGAGTGCTCCGAGGCTGTCGCCGTCGGCGCGTTCGGACGTGAGGAGTACGCCGGGTACGGCGGCCTTGCCGCGGTGGAGTTGGTGTGCGTCCACGGCCATGGCGATGGCCAGGCATGCGAGGGGCGCTGCCCACGCCACCCCGTCGAGGGACTCCAGCCACTCCCTGGCCCGGTCGGAGTGTTCCTGCGCCGCGTAGTTCGTCACCGTGTGATGTACCGCGGCGGCCACGATCGGCAAGATCGACAGCAGGCGCACCCCACCGCGTGCACGCCACAGCAGCCCGACCCCGAAGCCGGCCACGGCTGACAACACCAGATGCGAAAAGGTCTCCGGGACCGCGGGGCCGCCCAGGTCCAGTTGGCTGAACGGCGCCGGCAGCCACGACGTCAACACCTGCCCCAGGCCCGGCACATAGGGCGGGGACAGACTGTCGGGGACGATCCAGCCCTCGCCGCGGGGGATCGCCCGGTCCGCGTCCAGGCCGAACCGGAGAACCGCCTCCAGCAGCCCGAACCCCGCCCCCAGAGCCGCACCCACCACCACGAAGTCGGTCAGCCCCCACTGCCGGCGAACCCGCAGGCTCAGCCCCGCCAGCAGCAACGGGGCAACCTTGAGTAACTCCTCCACCCAGGGAGCCACCGTGTAGCTGGTGGTGTTCACCACCGTCACCAGCGACTGGCCCGACTGCTCCGCGTAGATACGGGTATAGGCGAGCTGCACCAACGCCGTCGCCACACCACACCCGTACACGCCCACCGCGAGCGCAAGCAGCACGGTCGACAGGCGCACCGAACGCGTCGGCCAGGAGAGCGCGAAGAGTTGCAGCACGCCCCAGACGGCCGCCACCGCCATCACCAACGTCACGCCAGGCCCCCGTTGCACCGGAACAACATTCGATTCGCGATAGTGAATGCGATGCTAGGCAGTCAACTGGCGGTGCGGCAAGGGAGTTGTGAGACGGCCGTGTCGTCCGTCGCGGGCAGTTCCACGGTGATGCGGATGCCGCCGGCGGAGCGCGGGGCGAGGGTGAGTGTTCCGTCGTGCGCGCGGGTGATGGTCTTGACGATGGCCAGGCCGAGGCCGACGCCCGCGTGGTCGGTGTGTATGCGCTCGGTGCCGCGCTGGAATGGCTCGGTGAGGGTGGAGACCAGCTGTGGGGTGAGCTTGTCGCCGGTGTTCTCGACAGTGAGCATCACCGTTTTGGGGCGGACGCTGGTATTGACCCACACCGTGCCCTGTTCAGGGAGGTTGTGGACGATCGCGTTGTGTACGAGGTTCGTGGTCAGTTGCAGCAGGAGCGCCGGCGATCCGGTCGTGGGGGCGATGTCGCCGCCGGTCTCGAGGGTGATGCCGCGTTTTTCCGCGAGGGGGAGGAGCGTTTCGGTGGCTTCTTCCGCCACGAGGGACAGGTCGACGGATTCCCGGGTGAAGGACCGCTGGTCGGCGCGGCTGAGCAGGAGCAGCGCCTCGGTGAGGTCGATCGCCCGGGTGTTGACGGCATGGAGGCGGTCGATGAGTTCGCCGGTGTCGTGGCCCGGATCGGCGCGGGCCACGTCGAGAAGGGCCTTCGAGATCGCCAGCGGGGTGCGCAGTTCGTGCGAGGCGTTGGCCGCGAATCTCTGCTGTTCGGCGACGTGCGCTTCGAGCCGCGCGAGCATCGTGTCGAAGGCGTCGGCGAGTTCGCGGAACTCGTCCCTGCGGCCCGGCAGCCGGATCCGGTGGGAGAGCGATCCGTTCGTGGCCATGCGGGTGGCGTCCGCGATGCGGGTCAGGGGCGCGAGCATGCGGCCGGCGAGGATCCACCCTCCCACGAGGCCGAACACCAGCAGGAACGCCATGACCACGGCCGCCCCCGACACGAAGTCGAGCGCGAGCTCGGAGCGGACCTGCAATCCGCCGATGCCGGCTTTCACGTCGGGCAGGTCCCTCAGCAGGAAGACCCACACCGCCGCGACCATCAGGACACCGGCCAGCATGAGGAATCCGGCGTAGCTGAGGGTGAGTTTGAGGCGAGCGCTCAGACCGGGCCGCCTATCCACGGTCGCCTCCCTCGTCCCCGGCCTCCGGCTGTGTGCCGATGCGATAGCCGACGCCCGGCACGGTGGCGATGATCCAGGGTTCGCCGAGACGCTTGCGCAGGGCCGAGACGGTGATGCGTACGGCGTTGGTGAACGGGTCGGCGTTCTCGTCCCACGCGCGTTCCAGCAGCTCTTCGGCGCTGACGACACCGCCGTCGGCGGCGACGAGGACTTCGAGCACGGCGAACTGCTTCCTGGTCAGCGCGACATAGCGGCCGTCCCGGTAGACCTCGCGGCGGAACGGGTCCAGACGCAGCCCCGCGATCTCCCGTACGGGCGGCCTGATGTGGGCGCGCCTGCGGTCGAGTGCTCTGAGTCTGAGCGCGAGTTCCTGGAGTGCGAAGGGCTTTGTGAGGTAGTCGTCGGCGCCGAGCTCGAACCCGGAGGCCTTGTCGTCGAGCCGGTCGGCGGCGGTGAGCATGAGGATCGGCATGCCACTGCCGGAGGCGACGATGCGTTTGGCGACCTCGTCACCGGACGGCCCGGGGATGTCGCGGTCGAGGACGGCGATGTCGTAGGCGTTGATGCCGAGCAGTTCCAGAGCGGTGTCGCCGTCACCCGCGATGTCGGCCGCGATCGCCTCCAGGCGCAGGCCGTCGCGGATGGCCTCGGCCAGATAGGGCTCGTCCTCGACAATCAGCACACGCATGTCATCGAGGCTACGAGCCGGCGCATATCGTCGGCGTATCGAAAACCGCATACATGCCGGCAACGCCTCGCCGCCTTGACTGGCGGTATGACGCGAACCCCATCAGCGATCAACGCGGCCCGCGGCCACCGTCCTCAAAGCCCTCCGCCGGCACCACGAACCGCACGCATCCGCCGGGCGATCCGCAGCGGCTCCCGGCCGGAGCCCTGGAAGCGCGGCCCGCTGCTCGCGGCGCTGGCGCTGCTGCTCGGCCTGATCATGCTGCTGCACTCGATGCTCCCGAGCGGGTACGGGAACCCCGGCAGCCTGGTGGAGACCTTCCTGCCGTGGTTCGGTCTGTTCATCCCGGTGCTGCTGGCCGGGGCGCTGTGGCGCCGTTCCGCCTCCGCGGTCGCCGCGCTGCTGCTGCCGGTCATCACGTGGCTGAGCCTCTTCGGCGGGCTGCTCATCGACAAGTCCCACCCGGACAGCGATCTCACCGTGGCCACGCACAACGTGAACGCCGACAACACCGACCCGGCCGGCACCGCCCGCGACCTGGCCGCCTCCGGCGCGGACGTGCTGGCCCTGGTGGAGGTGACCGCGCAGGCCAGGGGCACGTACGAGAAGGAGCTGGCGAAGCCGTACCCGCACCACACGGTGCAGGGCACGGTCGGGCTGTGGAGCAAGCTGCCGCTGTCGGACACCAGGCCGGTCGACATCAAGCAGGACGCCGGGCCGCTGGCGGACACCAAACCGGCCGACGTCAAGAAGGCCTACGCCCGTGCGCTGCGCACCACGGTGGTCACGGACCACGGGCCGCTGGCGGTGTACGTGGCCCACCTGGGATCCGTACGCGTGTTTCCCAGGAACGGCTTCTGGACGGACAGCCGGGACAGAAACGCGCAGGCGCTCGCCGAGGCCCTCGCCGCCGAGCGCAACGAGCGGGTGGTGCTGCTCGGCGATCTGAACGGCACCATGGACGACCGTGCGTTCACCGACCTCACCTCGCGGCTGCGCTCGGCCCAGGAGGCCGCCGGGGACGGCTTCGGCTTCAGCTGGCCGGCGAGGTTCCCGGTCGCCCGGATCGACCAGATCCTGGTCAGGGGCGTGGAGCCGCGGAGTTCGTGGGTACTGCCGGCCACCGGCAGCGACCACCTGCCGGTGGCGGCCGGTATCAGCTGGTGAACACCTCGCTCGCCGCCGGATCCGGCCCGGGCTCCCGGTCCCCCACGGGAGGCGCCAGGGCTGATCGCACGCACCTCCCATCGGCGGTACCTTCATCATCACGCCGATGAGGAGAGTCAACGTGAGCAAGTTCGTGCGGCCCGCGGCCGAGGGCGCCGACCCGTTCGGTACGGCCCGTCTGCGTCGCGGAGTGCTGGATGCCTGGGCGACCAGCCCCGCCCGTTTCCGGGAGGACGCCAACGCCGAGGAGGACCTCGTCCTCGGCGGGTACCGGGACCGGCTCGTGGTCGAGCTCGCTCAGAACGCCGCCGACGCCGCCGCCCGGGCAGGGGTGGCCGGACGCCTTCGGCTCACCCTCCGCGAGGGTGTTCTCGTCGCCGCCAACACCGGAGCTCCCCTCGACGCGGCCGGTGTCGAGTCGCTGTCCACCCTGCGTGCCTCCGCCAAGCGGGACACGGCCTCCGTGGGGCGGTTCGGTGTCGGGTTCGCGGCCGTCCTCGCCGTCACCGACGAACCCGCCGTCGTCGGACGGCACGGCGGTGTGCGGTGGGCCCTCGCCGAGGCCCGCGAGCTTGCGACAGAGACCGCCCGGCACAGTCCCGGCCTGGGCGACGAAATCCGGCGCCGTGACGGCCACGTCCCACTCCTGCGGCTTCCGTTCGCCGCCGAGGGCACCGCCCCGGATCCGTACGACACCGTCGTCATCCTCCCGCTGCGTGACACCGCCGCCGCCGATCTCGCCGAGCGGCTGCTGCACGCCGTCGACGACGCCCTGCTCCTCGCCCTTCCCGGCATGGAGGAGGTCGTGATCGAGGTCGGCGACGCCGAGCCGCGCACGCTGCGCCGCCGGGTCGACGGCCCCTTCACGGTCGTGGAGGACTCCCTGGCCGGTGTCACCCACTGGCGTACGTCCGCCGCCCACGGCCCGCTCACGCCCGAACTCCTCGCCGACCGCCCGGTCGAGGAGCGGCTGCGCCCCCACTGGTCGCTCACCTGGGCCGTGCCCGTCAACGCCGCCGACAGCACGCCCGACCGCCCCCGCACCGCCCCCGTCGTCCACGCGCCCACGCCCAGCGACGAAGCCCTCGGTGTCCCGGCCCTCCTCATCGCGTCCTTCCCCCTCGACACCACCCGCCGGCACGCCGCCCCCGGCCCGCTGACCGACTTCCTGGTGCAGCGCGCGGCGGACGCGTACGCCGAACTGCTCGCCGACTGGCGTCCGGTGGGCGAGGGCATCATCGGCCTCGTGCCCGGCCCGCTCGGCAAGGGCGAACTGGACGGGGCGCTGCGCCAGGCGATCCTGGAACGCCTGCCCAGGACCGAGTTTCTCCCGCCCGCCCTCCCGGCCGCCTCCCACCCGGACGCCGTCGAGCCGAGCGAGGCCGACTCCGAACTGCCCGAGTCACTCCGGCCCCGGGACGCCGAGGTCGTCGAGGGCGCCGGTGCCGACACCGTGCGCGTGCTGGCCGAGGTGCTGCCCACGCTGCTGCCCGCCGGGCTCGAACGGCGGGTGGAGCTGCGGACCCTGGGCGTCGCCCGCCTCCCGCTCACCGACGCGATCGACCGCCTCGCCGGGCTGGAGAAGGAGCCCGGCTGGTGGCGGCGGCTCTACGACAGCCTCGCCGGGGTCGACCCGGACCGCCTGTCCGGCCTGCCCGTGCCGTTGGCGGACGGGCGTACGACGATCGGCCCCCGGCAGATCCTGCTGCCCACCCCCGACGCCGTCGGCATCGACCCGGAGATCCTGGCCCGCCTCGGTCTCAAGGTCGCCCACCCGGAGGCCGCCCACCCGCTTCTGGAGAAGCTCGGCGCCCTTCCGGCCACGCCCCGCGCGGTCCTCACCACGCCCCAGGTGCGCGCCGCCGTCGCCGCCTCCCTCGACGACGACGGCGGGGTGAACTGGGAGGAGGAGGCTCCGGACGCCGAGGAACTGGCCGACACCGTACTCGCGCTGGTGCGGGACGCGGGCCTGGAGCCCGGTGAGGAGCCGTGGCTGGGTGCGCTCGCGCTGCCCGACGAGGAGGGTGAGTTGGCCCCCGCCGGTGAGCTGGTCCTCCCCGGCAGCCCCTTCGCGCAGATCATGCGGGAGGGCGAACTCGCCACCGTCGACGCCGAGTTGGCGCGGAAGTGGGGGGAGCAGCCGCTCGCCGCGTGTGGTGTCCTCGCCAACTTCGCGCTGGTCCGCGCCACGGACGTCGTCCTCGACCCGGACGAACTGGAGCCCCGCGAGGGCGACTTCGCCGAACCCGACGACGCGGGCCTGCTGGACGCCGTGGACGTCTGGTGCGAGGACATCCTGGACCGCTTCCCGGACACGCCCGTACCGCCGGTGGCCACCGAGCTGATCGCCGTACGCGATCTGGACCTGGTGGACGACGACAAGTGGCCCCAGGCACTCGCCCTGCTCGCCCAGCCGCCCCTGCGGGACGCGCTGACCCAGCAGGTGCGGATCCTGCTGCCCGACGGCACCCATGAAGTCGTACGGCCCTACACGGCATGGTGGCTGCGGGGCAACCCGGTGCTGGACGGCCGCCGCCCGGCGGGCCTGCTCGCCTCCGGCGGCGACCCGCTGCTGCGCGGTCTGTACGACGAGGCCGACGCGACCGGGTTCGACGACGAGCAGGTGCTGCGGGCGCTCGGGGTGCGCACCTCCGTCGCCGCGCTGCTCGACGAGCCGGGCGGCGCCGCCGAGCTGCTCGACCGCCTCGCCGACCCGGACCGCCCCGTCACCTCCGCCCAGCTGCACGCCCTGTACGGCGCCCTGGCCGACCTGGACCCAGAGCAGGTGACCCTGCCGGACGAGCTGCGGGCCGTGGTCGACGGCCGGGTCGAGGTCGTGGACGCGGCGGACGCGGTGGTCGTCGACTCGCCCGACCTGCTGCCCTTCACCGAGGGCGTCCCGCTGCTTCCGGTACGGCCGGCGCGTGCGGCCGAGCTGGCCGAGCTGTTCCAGGTGCGGCGGCTGAGCGAGTCCGTCACCGGGGAGGTCACGAGCGAGGGCACCGAGCACGACGTACCGGAGTCGGTGCGGGTGTTGCTGGGGGCGCGCACTCCCGAGTCCTATGTCGAGCACGAGGAACTCGTCGTGGACGGCGTGGAGATCGACTGGCGACTCACGAACGACGGTGCCCTGCACGCCTCGACCCTGGAGGGCGTCGCCGCCGGGCTCGCCTGGGCGGCACGGCAGTGGCCGCGACGGTTCGAGGTGGCGGCGCTGCTGGAGGACCCGTCGAGGACGGCGGAGCTGGCGCGGGACCGGTGGTTCGACTAGGCGTTGCGCTCCGGAGGGGGCGTTCACATATTCTTCACCTGTCGTACAACCATTCGTGGGCGTCGTTGATCTGATCACCCGAGCCAACAGGCTCAACGATCACTTGGGCCCGGCCGGCGACGAGCCGCACGGAACGACCACGGCAGGGCCCCTTCTCCTCCTGGGGAACGCATGCGCATTCGAGCCACCGTGGCCGCCGTCTCCGGTGCCCTGGCCCTCTCCGTCCTCGCCGTGCCGGCCGCACACGCCGATTCCAGCGTCGGCGACACGACGATCACCAAGGTCGTCGTCGACGGCGACAACATGGTGTCCGTGGGCACGTCGGTCGCGAAGACCATCAAGGTCAGCGTGACGGCGGTGGACGACAGCGGCATCGAGAGTGCCGAGGAGTTCTCGCTGGCGGGCCCGGACTTCGGCTTCCTCACGACCGGCAAGCCGACCTGCACGGTGGTCAGCGCCACCACCTCCACCTGCAGCGCCTCGGTCCTGGTGGACCCGAAGGTCGACTACCTCACCAACGCCTCGGCCGGCACCTGGTACGTGGACGCGCTGGTCGACGCCAAGGACGGCGACTTCGTCTGGAAGGAGAAGGCGGGCTCCTTCAAGTTCCAGCGCGCCTCCAAGCTGACGGTCAACGCCTCGCCGGAGCCGGTGACGAAGGGCAGGACCATCACGGTCACCGGCAAGCTCTCCCGGGCGAACTGGGAGGACCTCCAGTACCACGGCTACACCAACCAGTCGGTGAAGCTGCAGTTCCGCAAGAAGGACAGCTCCACCTACACCACGCTGAAGACCATCACGTCGAACTCGACGGGCGACCTGAAGACGACCGTCACCGCCTCCACCGACGGCTACTTCCGCTACAGCTTCGCGGGCACCACGACCACTCCGGCGATCAACGCCACGGGTGACTTCGTCGACGTGCAGTAGGACGCGCGCTGGGCCGTGTGTCACGAACTCCCGGGCGCCGTCCGGGGGTTCGTGACCAAGGTCACGAAAATTTCCCGCCGACGAGACAACCGCCACCTCCGGGCGCGTATCTGATCACATGGGTCAACAGGCCCCACGACCACCGGGCCCCGACGTGACCAGCGGGGCCCCTTTTCCGTACCAGGGGAACGCATGCGCATCAGAGTCACCGTGGCCGCCGTCTCCGCTCTCTCCGGCGCCATGGCCCTCTCCGCCCTCGCAGTCCCGGCCGCCCAGGCCGACGACACCGCCGTCTCCTACCACGCCGACGTCGCGAAGGTCCGCAAGGCCGCGCACGCCGCGTCGAGCAGGGCCGCGGGCAAGCCGTACGCCCTGAACGTCAGCTTCTCCAACCTCAAGATCGCCAAGGCGGTCAAGGTCGGTACGACCGGCCACGTCGCCACGACGGTGACGTACACGCTGACCCACGGCGCGGACGTCGACATCACCGCCGCCGACTTCCTCACCGATCCCGTTCTCTACCGGGGCTCCGCCACCGCGCCGGACAACATGCTCTACGGCGACAAGCCGGCCAAGTGCACCGCGACCTCCGCGACCACCGCCAACTGCAAGGGCACGATCGACGTCTACCCGGGCGGCCACGAGCTCCGCAACACGGACGCCGGCACCTGGCGGGCCGCGGCGGAGGCCACCGCCTTCAACGGCCAGGACCCGGCCGGCGAGACCTTCGACATCACCAAGGTCGGCTACAAGAGCCAGGCCGGTATCGGCACCACGCTGATGCAGCGCGCCTCGAAGCTGACGGTCAACGCCTCCCCGGAGCCGGTCGCCAAGGGCAAGACCATCACCGTCACCGGCAAGCTGTCCCGCGCCAACTGGGACCGCGGCACGTACAACGGCTATGTCGAGCAGCCCGTGAAGCTCCAGTTCCGCAAGAAGGACAGCAACACCTACACGACGGTGAAGACCGTCAAGACCAACGCCACGGGCAACCTGAAGACCACCGTCACGGCCACCGAGGACGGCTACTTCCGCTTCACCTTCGCGGGCACGACGACGACTCCGGCAGCCACTCCGGCGGGCGACTTCGTCGATGTCCGTTAGGACGACGCCGCGAGGGGCGCGGGGAACTGCGCGACCCGCCACCACGGACCCGCAGTGACCCACGGCGCTCCATCGGCTCAAGCCCAGCGCAGCGGCTAGTCGGGGAACCGGCGGTCGACCCACTTCCAAGCGACCTCCAGGGCGACCGCCGCCCCCGCCGAGATCCCCACCGCGATCCACGGCATCGTCATCCCGACCAGCTTCAGCGCGAAGAACTCCTGGAGCCAGGGCACGACCAGCACCAGCAGGAACCCGAGGCCCATCGCGGCCACCAGCGCGAGTCGCCACCAGGTGTACGGCCGGGCGATGATGGCCAGGACCCACATCGAGATCAGGAAGAGCGTGAGCGTGGCGACGCTCGTCTCGGCGTCCAGCGCCCCCGCGCCCGTGTAGTAGTGCCGGGCGATCAGATACGTCCCGAAGGTCGCGACCCCCGCCACCACGCCACCCGGGATCGAGTACCGCATGACCCGCCGGACGAAATGGGGTTTCGCGCGCTCCTTGTTGGGCGCGAGGGCCAGGAAGAAGGCCGGGACGCCGATGGTGAGGGTGGACAGCAGGGTCAGATGGCGCGGCAGGAACGGGTACTCCACCTGCCAGAACACCACCATCAGTGCCAGCAGCACCGAGTAGACCGTCTTGACGAGAAACAGCGTCGCCACACGTGTGATGTTGCCGATCACCCGGCGCCCCTCGGCCACCACCGACGGCAGCGTCGCGAAGCTGTTGTTCAGCAGCACGATCTGCGCGACGGCCCGGGTCGCCTCCGACCCCGAGCCCATCGCCACGCCGATGTCGGCGTCCTTCAGCGCGAGGACGTCGTTCACGCCGTCGCCGGTCATGGCGACGGTGTGCCCGTGGGACTGGAGCGCGCCCACCATGTCCCGCTTCTGCCGCGGGGTGACCCGCCCGAACACCGTGGCGTCGTCGAGGGCGGTCGCCATCGCGTCCTGGTCGCCGGGGAGGGTGCGGGCGTCGACCGTGGTGCCGGTCAGGCCCAGCTTGTCCGCCACCGCGCCCACGGACACCGCGTTGTCCCCGGAGATCACCTTGGCCCGGACGTTCTGCTCCGCGAAGTAGCGCAGGGTGTCGGCGGCGTCGGGCCGCAGTCGCTGTTCCAGTACGACGAGGGCGGCGGGCTTGGCGCCCTCGGCCACGTCGGGATCGTCGAGGTCGCGGTCGGCGCGGGCGAGCAGCAGCACCCGCAGCCCCTGCTCGTTGAGGCGATCGGTTTCGGCCAGGGCCGGGTCGTCGGCGGGCAGCAGCACATCGGGGGCGCCCAGCAGCCAGGTACTGGCCTCGCCGTCGCCCTCGCTGAAGGTGGCGCCGCTGTACTTGCGGGCGGAGGAGAAGGGCAGGGACTCGGTGCAGCGCCAGTCCTCGGCGTCGGGGTAGGCGTCGATGATGGCCTGGAGGGAGGCGTTGGGGCGGGGGTCGGACTCGCCGAGGGCGCCGAGCACCTTGCGTACGTACTCCTCGTCGCTGCCGCCCAGGGGCCGGAGCTCGGTGACGTCCATGCCGCCCTCGGTGAGGGTGCCGGTCTTGTCCAGGCAGACGGTGTCGACGCGGGCGAGGCCCTCGATGGCGGGGAGTTCCTGGACGAGGCACTGCTGGCGGCCGAGCCGGATGACGCCGATCGCGAAGGCGACGGAGGTGAGGAGCACCAGCCCCTCGGGGACCATGGGCACGATGCCGCCGACGGTCCGGGCGACGGAGTCGTCGAGGTCCTTGTTCTTCACGAACAGCTGGGTGACGATCAGGCCGATCGCGGCCGGGATCATCATCCATGTCACGTACTTGAGGATGATGGAGATGCCGGAGCGCAGCTCGGACTGGACGAGGGTGAAGCGGGAGGCCTCCTCGGCGAGCTGGGCGGCGTAGGCCTCGCGGCCGACCTTGGTGGCCTGGAAGGCGCCGCCGCCCGCGACGACGAAGCTGCCGGACAGCACCTGGTCGCCCGGCCGCTTGACGACCGGATCGGCCTCGCCGGTGAGCAGCGACTCGTCGATCTCCAGCCCGTCGGCCTCGACGCACACCCCGTCCACGACGGCCTTGTCGCCCGGCCCGATCTCCATCAGGTCGTCCAGCACGATCTCCGAGGTGCCGACGCCGGCGGCGACCCCGTCCCGCCGCACCATGGGCCGGGCCTCCCCGATCACCGCGAGCGAGTCGAGGGTCTTCTTCGCCCGCCACTCCTGGACGATCCCGATGCCGGTGTTGGCGAGGATCACAAAGCCGAACAGGCTGTCCTGGATCGGCGCGACGAACAGCATGATCAGCCAGAGCACGCCGATGATCGCGTTGAACCGGGTGAAGACGTTGGCGCGGACGATCTCGCCCATCGACCGGCTGCTGCGCACCGGAATGTCGTTGACCTGCCCGCGCGCGACGCGCTCGGCCACCTCGGCGGCGGTGAGCCCGCCCTTCGCCACCCGCACGGGGACGGGCTGCGCGGGGGTGTCCACTTCGGCGCTCGCGTCGGCATGCGTCATGCATTCGACGGTACGTGCGGATTTACGGCTTCACCCGCTGAGTGAGCGGAAGTTCCGACTTGGGGAGGACGGGTCTAGTGCCCTGGTTGTAGGGCGCGCCGGCTCAGGACGACTGGGGTTCGCCGGTGGTTTCCCGGGCCGTCCCGACGGCCGCCGCCCGCTTGATGGCCGCGTCGCGCCTGCGGACGTACCAGATGCCGATCAGGCCGAGACCCGCGCCGGCCAGGCAGGTCCACACCCACCAGGTGTGGCCGTGGTCCTCGAACCAGCCGTAGAAGGGGAGCTGGACGACGAACAGGACGAACCAGATGATCGTGCCGCCGACGATGGTGGGGACCACGGGTCCCTCCAGGGGCTCCGGCGCCTCGTGCTTGATGGGTCCCGTGAAAAATCCGGCCATGGGGGACAGCTTACGAGGCGATCAGGTCTACGCGCGGAGATGGCCGTTCGGGGCTTTATATGTTCATACTGAAACGGTTTGTGTCTGACCACTTCTATTCGTAGGAAACACCAAAAGCATGTCCACCTCGGCTCCTGCCAAGGCCCCCACCCCTGAACAGCCGGGAGCCGGGCCCTCTTACGGCGCACTCGACCGCTTCTTCAAGATCTCCGAGCGCGGCAGCACCCTGCCCCGCGAGATCCGCGGCGGTCTCGCCACCTTCTTCGCGATGGCGTACATCATCGTGCTGAACCCGATCATCCTCGGCAGCGCGAAGGACATGTACGGCCACCAGCTGGACAACGGACAGCTGGTCACCGCGACCGCCCTGACGGCGGCGTTCACCACGCTGCTGATGGGCGTCATCGGCAATGTGCCGATCGCGCTCGCCGCCGGTCTCGGTGTGAACTCGGTCGTCGCGCTCCAGCTCGCGCCCCGGATGTCCTGGCCGGACGCCATGGGCATGGTGGTGCTGGCCGGCTTCGTGGTCATGCTGCTCGTCGCCACCGGTCTGCGCGAGCGCGTCATGAACGCCGTGCCCTACAGCCTGCGCAAGGCCATCTCCATCGGCATCGGCCTGTTCATCATGCTGATCGGCCTCGTCGACTCCGGCTTCGTCTCCCGCATCCCGGACGCCGCCCAGACCACGGTCCCGCTCCAGCTCGGCGCCGACGGTCACCTCAACGGCTGGCCGGTGCTGGTCTTCATCCTCGGCGTGCTGCTCACCCTCGCGCTGATCGTCCGCAAGGTCCCCGGCGCGATCCTCATCTCGATCGTCACGATGACCGTGCTCGCCGTCGTCATCGAGGCGGTGGCGAACGTGCCGTCCTGGGGTCTGACGACCCCCAAGTGGCCCGGCAACCCGGTCGCCAGCCCCGACTTCGGTCTGATCGGCGAGGTCAGTCTGTTCGGCGGCTTCGACAAGGTCGGCGCGCTGACCGGCGTCCTGTTCGTCTTCACCGTCCTGCTGTCCTGCTTCTTCGACGCCATGGGCACGATCATGGGCGTCAGCGACGAGGCGAAGCTGACCGACGGCCAGGGCCAGATGCCGGGCATCAACAAGGTCCTGTTCGTGGACGGCCTCGCCGTCGCGGCGGGCGGCGCCAGCTCCTCCTCGGCCACCACCGCCTTCGTGGAGTCCACGGCCGGCGTCGGCGAGGGCGCCCGTACCGGATTCGCGAACGTCGTCACCGGTGCCCTCTTCGGCGTGGCGCTCTTCCTGACGCCGGTCGCCACGATGGTCCCGTCCCAGGCGGCCACCCCGGCCCTGCTCGCGGTCGGCTTCCTGATCCTCGCGAACTCCGTCAAGGAGATCGACTGGGCCGACTACACGGTCTCGATCCCGGCCTTCGTGACGATGGTGATGATGCCGTTCACCTACTCGATCACCAACGGCATCGGCATGGGCTTCATCACCTTCGCGGTGCTGCGCCTGGCCGCCGGGCGGGGCCGGGAGGTGCCGGTGGCGATGTACGTCGTGGCCGCCGTCTTCACGTTCTACTACCTGATGCCGGCGCTGGGACTGACGTAGCCGGAATCAAGCAAGGCCGTAGAACTTCTCGGTCTCGTCGACGGCGGTCTGGAACCGCTCGTCGAAGTCATCGCGGATGAGCGTCCGGACGACGTAGTCCTGGACGCTCATTCCTCTTTTCGCCGCATGCTCCTTGAGTCGTTCGAGCAGCTCGTGGTCTATCCGCAGGCTGAGCACGCTGGTCCCCATGGACACGAGGGTTGCGGTACCCGCAGGCTCGGCGCGTCACGTTTCGCCACCGGATCACCCGGATGAGTGATATTGCCCCTGGTGGTCTTTAGTCAGGGTAATGAGTTACTCTAAAGAGATGTCGGACCTTACCCATGGCGACGACGCTGCCGCCGTGAACTCCCTGCGCTCCGCCGTGATGCGACTGTCGCGCCGGCTCAAGCACCAGCGGGTCGACGAGTCGCTGAGCCCGACCGAGATGTCGGTCCTGGGCACCCTCTCCCTCTGCGGCAAGGCCACCCCCGGTGAGCTGGCCCGCAAGGAGCACGTACAGCCACCGTCGATGACCCGCATCGTCGCGCTGCTGGAGTCCAAGGGACTGGTCCGCCTGGAGCCGCACCCCGAGGACCGGCGCCAGAAGGTCGTCACGAAGACGGAGCAGGCCGAGGCGATGCTCGAGGAGAGCCGCCGCAAGCGCAACGCCTTCCTGGCCACCCTGGTCGAGGGCCTCGACGAGGACGAGTGGGCGAAACTGCGCGCCGCCGCCCCCGTGCTGGAGAAGCTCGCACACCTGTAAGCAGTCACCGCGAGGAGGCGAACGCTTTTGAGTTCGGGACCCGGAGCAGCTTCCGCACCCGCACCGACCACTCCTTCTACCTCTGTCCCCCGCAAGTCCTCGATGTTCAGCTCGCTGAGGGTCAGGAACTACCGCCTGTTCTTCCTCGGACAGGTCGTCTCCAACACCGGCACCTGGATGCAGCGCATCGCCCAGGACTGGCTGGTGCTCAGCCTCACCGGCTCCGCCACCGCGGTCGGCATCACGACGGCCCTCCAGTTCCTGCCGATGCTGCTCTTCGGCCTCTACGGCGGCGTCCTCGTCGACCGGCTGCCCAAGCGCCGCACACTGCTCGTCACCCAGACGTCGATGGCGTTCAGCGGCACCGCGCTGGCCGTCCTCACCCTCACCGGCAACGTCCAGGTCTGGCACGTCTACCTGGCCGCCTTCGCCGTAGGCCTCGCCACGGTCGTCGACAACCCGGCCCGCCAGTCCTTCGTCTCCGAGATGGTCGGCCCCGACCAGCTCCAGAACGCGGTCAGCCTGAACTCCGCGAACTTCCAGTCGGCCCGTCTGGTCGGCCCCGCCGTGGCCGGCCTGATGATCACCGGTGTCGGCACGGGCTGGGCGTTCCTCGCCAACGGCCTGTCCTTCGTCGCGCCGATCGCCGGACTGCTGCTGATGCGGGCGCGTGAGCTGTACCCGGTCCAGCGCGCCCCGCGCGGCAAGGGCCAGCTGCGGGAGGGCCTGCGGTACGTCGCCGGACGCCCGGAGCTGATCTGGACCATCGTCCTCGCGGGGTTCGTCAGCACCTTCGGCTTCAACTTCCCGGTCTACCTGTCGGCCTTCGCCGACGACGTCTTCCACGCGGGCGCGGGTTCCTACAGCCTCTTCAACACGCTGATGGCGGTCGGCTCCCTGGCGGGCGCGTTGCTCGCGGCCCGGCGCGGTACGGCCCGGATGCGGGTGCTGATCGCGGGGGCGGTGGCGTTCGGCGCGATGGAGATGGTTGCCGCGCTCGCCCCCTCCCTGTGGTTGTTCGCCCTGCTCATGGTCCCCATCGGCATGTTCGGCATGACGGTGAACGTCACCGCCAACAGCAGCATCCAGATGACCACGGACCCGGCCATGCGGGGGCGCGTGATGGCCCTGTACATGATGGTCTTCATGGGCGGCGCCCCACTGGGCGCGCCGATCGCCGGCTGGGTCACGGACGCGTACGGCGTCCGGGCGGGCCTGGCGGTGGGTGGTGCGATCACCGCCGCCGCGGCAGTCACCATCGCCCTGGTCCTGGCCCGCCTCGGCGGCCTGCGCCTGTCGGTCGGCTGGAACGACGGTCATCCGCAGGTGCGGTTCGTGCCGAGGGAGCGGGAGGAGGAGCTGGCGACGGTGGCGTAGGGGCGGGGAGGCGCGTCAGTCCTGGGGGAACTCGTCGGTCTTCAGGACGAGGCCGACCGCCGTACCCGTCAGGTCGATGTCCTCCCCGAAGGAGAAGCTGACGTGGCTGTGGTACTTGCCGTCCTTCGGCATGGTGTGGAGATGCCACTCGCCGGTGTACGGGTCCACGACCAGGTACACCGGCACTTCGGCCGCGGCGTAGACGTCCTTCTTCGGGCCGTAGTCGTTGGCCGCCGTGTCCTTGGAGATGACCTCGGCCACGAATTCGACGTCCTGATAACGCCAGCGGCCCTTGCCGTCCTTCACCGACCGCTCGGCCATGGCCACCACGTCAGAGGCATAGCCGTTCAGATGCCCGGGGAAGTCGATCCGCACGTCCGAGGCCAGCCGCTTGCGCGGGTACTTGGCGCGCAGCTGCTCCAGGATGTCGAAAGCGATCTCAAAGTGGGTCTGCCGCTGCGGTGACATGAAGATGTTCCCCCCGACGATCTCAACTTTCGTTCCCTCGGGGATGGGCATCTTCTCGAGCCACTCGAACAGGACGTCCAGAGTCAGCTCGCCGCAGTCCTCGGCCATCTCGATCCTGTCGTCAAGGACGGTCATCGTGGCGCTCCTCCCCGGCTGCCCCCGGACGAGTACAGCCGCGCAGTACAACGATACGCACGGTGACCGGGACACGTGTGGCCATGGCCACTCTCGCGGCCCGCGAGGACTAGAGCCGCCGCGCCAGCACCTGCCCCGGCCAGTCGTCCTTGCCCGTGTAGGTCTCGGTGCGGACGAAGCCATGCGCCTCGTAGTAGCGGACCAGCCTGCCGTCGTCGCCCGCGTAGCAGTCCACCCGCAGCAGCGAGACACCCGCCCGCCGGGTCACCTCGACGGCGTGCGCGAGCAGGGCGCTGCCCACGCCGACGCCCTTGAAGCGGCGGTCGGAGGCGAGCCAGTGGATGTAGCGCTCGGGTTCGCCGGGCGGCGGGAGGTGGGAGAGGGAGGCGCCGGGAGCGGCGGTGAGGGTGAGGGTGGCGGCGGGCACGCCGTCGACCTCGGCGATGAAGGCGGTGCCCTCGTCCATGTCACGGGTCACCGACTGAGCGACCCCGGGGTTCTCGGACAGCGGCTTCGTGCCCCACTGTCCTGGCCGCCCCTGCGCGACCAGCCACTCCACGCAGCTGTCGAGCATGCCGAGTATCGCGGGGAGGTCGTCGCGCCCGCCTTCCCTGATGGTGATCGTCATCGCCTCATGATGCCAGGCTGGACCCATGAGACTCTTCGCCGCCGTGCTGCCGCCCGAGGACGTGACTCGTGAACTGGCCGCCGAGATCGCCGAGTTGAAGAAGCTGCCCGGCGCGGACGCGCTGCGCTGGACCGGCCGCCCCGGCTGGCACTTCACCCTCGCCTTCTACGGCGAGGTCGACGACGACCTCGTACCCGACCTGTCGGCCCGCCTGGAGCGCGCCGCGCACCGTACGCCGCCGTTCCCGCTGGCGCTGAGCCGTGGCGGGCAGTTCGGGCACGGACGTGCGCTGTGGACGGGCGCGGAGGGGGACCTGGCGACCCTGCGGCTGCTGGCGGACCGCAGTGAGGCGGCGGCGCGCAAGGCCGGGGTGCCGATGGGGGAGCACCGGCGCTACAAGGCGCACCTGACGGTGGCGAGGAGCCGGTCGGCGGTGGAGGTACGGCCGTATGTCGCCGCCCTCGACGAGTTCACCAGCCGGACATGGACGGTGGACGAGCTGGTGCTGATGCGCAGCCATCTGCCGAGGTCCGGGGTCGCGGGCGAGCAGCCCCGGTACGAGGCGGTCGCCCGTCGACCGCTCACCGGGGCCGGTTAGGCTCGTCCACGTGGACCCGAAAACCCGGAACCGGATCATGGCCGGTGCGCTTGTGCTGATGTTCGTGCTCGTGGCGCTGGCGGCGGCCCTCGGTAGGTGACCGAGGGCCACTGCCGCGCCCGCACGACCGCCTACCAGGCGAAGGCCTCCGGGGACGGCCCCGGACCCGGAAAGATCTCGTCCAGCCCGGACAGCAGCTCCTCGCTCAGCTCCAGCTCGGACGCCCGCAGCGCGGACTCCAGCTGCCCGGCGGTGCGCGGGCCGACGATCGGGCCGGTCACGCCGGGGCGGGTGAGCAGCCAGGCCAGGGCGGCCTCGCCGGGCTCCAGACCGTGCTTGTCGAGCAGGTCCTCGTACGCCTGGATCTTCCCGCGTACGGCCGGGTCGGCGAGGGACTCGGCGGCCCGCCCGGAGCTGCGCCGGCCGCCCTCGACCTCCTTCTTGATGACGCCACCGAGCAGTCCGCCGTGCAGCGGCGACCACGGGATGACGCCGAGGCCGTAGTCCCGCGCGGCCGGGATGACCTCCATCTCGGCGCGGCGCTCGAAGAGGTTGTACAGGCACTGCTCGCTGACCAGGCCGATGGTGCCGCCGCGCCGGGCGGCGGTCTCGTTGGCCTGGGCGATCTTGTAGCCGGGGAAGTTGCTGGACCCGACGTACAGGATCTTGCCCTGCTGGACGAGGACGTCGACGGCCTGCCAGATCTCGTCGAAGCCGGTGGCGCGGTCGATGTGGTGGAACTGGTAGACGTCGATGTGGTCGGTCCGCAGCCGCTTGAGCGACGCGTCCACGGCCCGTCGGATGTTCACCGCCGACAGCTTGTCGTGGTTGGGCCAGGCCTCGCCGTCGGCGGCCATGTTGGCGTACACCTTGGTGGCGAGGACGACCTTGTCGCGGTTGGCCGCGCTCTTGGCGAACCAGTTGCCGATGATCTCCTCGGTACGGCCCTTGTTCTCGCCCCAGCCGTACACGTTGGCGGTGTCGAAGAAGTTGATGCCCGCGTCCAGCGCCGCGTCCATGATCGCGTGACTGTCCGCTTCGTCGGTCTGCGGGCCGAAGTTCATGGTGCCGAGGACCAGCCGGCTGACCTTGAGTCCCGTGCGTCCGAGCTGCGTGTACTTCATGAAGTGCACGCTAGCGACGTGGAGTGCGCTCTAGGCAAGAGATCCAGACGGGCCGCCGCGGCCGCGGAACCTCGCCCGGTACTCGCTGGGGGTCGTGGCGCGGCGGCGGTGGAAGGCCCGGATGAGGGTGTCGACGGTGCCGAAGCCGCATGCGGAGGCGATCCGTTCCAGGGTGTCGTCGGTGGTCTCCAGCAGGTTGCCGGCCATCTCGACCCGGGCCGACTCGATGTAGGCGTGCGGTGTCGTCTCCAGCTCGGTCTTGAAGATGCGGGTGAGCTGGCGGTCGCTGACATGGGCGTGCGCGGCGAGGTCCGCGACGGTGAGGCGCTCGTCGATGTGGTTGCGGATGTACAGCCGGAGGTCCTCGATGCGCCGGGTCGTGGACACCCGCTCCAGCGGCACACTGAACTGGGACTGTGCCCGCGGTGCGATGTGGCCGCGCGGGCACGGGCGAGCAGGTCCGCGACCGCCGCGGCGAGCGCACCCTGGTGCTGGCAGTGATCGTGACCAAGGCGCTCTCCCTCGCGGGGCTGCTGCTCGCCCCCGCTCTGGGCTGGGTGTGGGTGTGCCTGCTCGGCGCGGCGACCGGAAGCGCCTTCCCCCTGGCCATCACGCTGCTCGGGCTGCGCACGGACGGCCCGCGGGCCGCCGCCGACCTGTCCGGGATGGCGCAGACGACGGGCTATCTGCTGGCCGGCCTCGGCCCGCTGGCCATGGGAGTGCTGCACGACGCCACCCACGGCTGGCGCGTGCCGCTCGGCGTGCTGATCGCCCTGCTGGTGCCGGAGACGATCGCCGGGCTCTTCGCCGCACGCCCCGGCCATGTCCGCCCCGGCGGCCGCGACCGGGCGGCCCTCAGACGTCGTCTTACGGCTCGCCCAGCCCCCACGCCTGATACATCGCCTCCGCGTACGCCTCCGCGATCTTGTGCTCGCCGCTCGCGTTCGGGTGCGTGCCGTCGTACGTGTCGAGATGGATGTCGTACGACGGTGGCGGGGACGCCAGCAGAAGCGGTGAGCGCGGCTCGTCCAGGTCCGCCACCGTCTTCGCCAGCAGCTCGTTGAAGCGGGCGACCTCGGCGGCGAAGGGCGGGTCGGACTCGGCGCGCACGTTCGGGATGACGGGGAGTACGACCATCCGCACGCGCGGGTTCGCCGACCGTGCCTCGGCCACGAACTCCCGTACGTTCCGCGCCGTCTGCTCGGCGTCCGTGTAGAAGCCCAGGTCGATCAGGCCCAGCGACACCAGCAGCACATCCGCCCTGCACCCCCGCACCGCCTCGCCGATCAGCGGCGCCATGTGCAGCCAGCCCTCGCCCCAGCCGGCCAGATGCGCACGGGGGAAGTCGGGGTCGGCGTACTCGTACGACGTGGGAGCGTCCATCGCCTTGTCGTACAGCGTCTCGCGCGGACCGACGAGGGCGAAGGGGCCGCCGTACGTCTCACGCAGGTGCTGCCACATGCGGTAGCGCCATGTGTGTTCGCCGGCGCTGCCGATGGTCATGGAGTCGCCGACGGGCATGAACCTGAGCATCCGCTCATGATGGACGATCGCTACCATTCGGTAGCGCCCGGCGCGGTGTGAACCCCGACACGCCCCTAGACCGACGCCCCGTCCGGCCCGGCCTCCGAACCCACGGGCCGGATGGCAGGCTTGGGGCATGCGCCGACCGCTAGCCATCCTCGCCGGGGTCCTTCTCACCGCTGCGTTCACCCTGCCCGCCTCCGCCGCCGACGGCGACGAGGACTTCACGATCAAGGACCCGCGGATCACGGAGTCCAGCGGCCTCGCCGCCTCACGACAGCACCCGGGCATCTACTGGACGCACAACGACCAGGACAAGGGCGCCTACCTCTACGCCGTGGACAGCGGCACCGGCGAGACGGTCGCGACGATCACCATGACGGGCGTGGGCACCCCGCGTGACGTGGAGGCGATCTCCATCGGGCCGGGGAACGAGATCTGGGTCGGCGACATCGGCGACAACGACGGCGTGCAGTGGCCGTACGTCTGGATCTACCGCCTGCCCGAGCCCAGGACGCTGAAGGACCAGACGATCCGTGCCACGCAGTACGTCGTGAAGTACTCCGACGGCACCCGCGACGCCGAGTCGATGGTCGTGCACCCGAGGACCGGCCGGGTCTACATCATCGACAAGCACGAGGAAGGCGGGCATCTGTACGAGGGACCGGCCGAGCTCTCCTCGTCGGGCACGAACGTCTTCAAGCCCACCACCCCCGTGGACCTGTGGGCCACCGACGCCGCGTTCTCCCCGGACGGCGGGACGCTCGCCGTGCGCGGATACCTCGGCGGCATCGCGTACGACTGGAACGGCGGCAAGCTCAAGCGGCTGGAGCGCATCAACGTCCCGCTGGGCCAGGGCGAGTCCGCCAGCTACTCGCCCGACGGCAGCAAGCTCATGCTCGGCATGGAGGGCGCGGGCAGCACCGTCGTGGCCGAGGACGCCCCCGGGGGTGGGGGGTCCTCCGACTCGTCCTCGGGCAACGGGAGTTCGGCCTCCTCGGACGACGGTGGCGACGGCGGCTCGACCGGCGACATCAAGGTCGGCGCGGTGGCGGTGGTCGTCGCGGGTGTCGTCCTGCTCGGACTGCGCAGGCTGTTGCGCCGCAGGTGAGGCGCCGGGGCGGGGAGCGTGTCAGCCCTCCCCGCCACGTTCCTCCGCCCGCCGGGCGACGAAGACCTCAAGGCCGTCCAGGATCCGTTGCAGGCCGAACTCGAAGTGGTCGAAGTCGGGGCCCCAGGTGTTCTCGTCGAGGGAGGCGAGGAGGGGGTAGCGGCCGGAGGCCATGACCTTCTCCAGCATGGGGGACTGGGCCTGCCAGAACTCCAGGTCCGTCAGGCCGGTTCGGCGTTCCGCCTCCCGCTGGTAGAGCTGGGTGCGCGCGGCCCCGACGACATAGCCGTCGATCATGATGATCGCGGAGACCAGCTCGGGGTCGCTCAGGCCCATCGGGCGGATGCGTGAGAGCACCTTCTCCATGCCGTCCAGGGCGCTCGGGCCGAGGATCGGGCGGGACTGGTTGACCTGGAGCAGCCAGGGGTGGCGGCGGTAGAGGTCGAGGGTCGCGCGGCCCATCGCCGCCAGCGCCGAGCGCCAGCTGCCGTCGCCCAGGTCGGCCGGGTTCTCGGTGGGGCGCTGGACGCGGTCCAGCATCAGGTCGAGCAGCTCGGCCTTGCCGGGGAGATACCGGTACAGCGACATCGTGCCGGTGCCCAGCTCGGCGGCGACCCGGCGCATCGAGACGGACTCCAGGCCCTCGGCGTCCGCGACCCGGACGGCCGCTTCCACGATCTGGTCCAGGGTGAGAGCCGGCTTGGGCCCGCGGCTGGGCCGTCGGCCCGTGTCCCACAGCAGCTCCAGCGTGCGGACGATGTCGCCGCTGCCGCTGGTCTCCGTACCGCTGGTGCCGCCCTTGCCGCTCGTCATGCGGTTCAGCTTAAGTCCTGCCGAAAAAACTGGGTACGGTGTACGCGCAATCGGGTACGGTGTACTCAATTACCGAAAGGGGGACGACGGATACGCGGTACGAGCCGAGGGGCTGGAGAAGCGCTACGGCGAGAAGCGCGCGCTCGACGGCTTCGACCTGGCTGTCCGTGAGGGGACGGTGCACGGGCTGCTGGGCCCGAACGGCGCCGGCAAGACCACGGCCGTGCGCATCCTGTCCACACTGATCAGGCTGGACGGCGGCCGGGCGACGGTGGCCGGTCTGGACGTGGCCCGGCAGTCGCGCGAGGTGCGGGCGCGGATCGGACTCACTGGCCAGTACGCCGCCGTGGACGAGGTGCTCACCGGCCGGCAGAACCTGGAGATGTTCGGCCGGCTCTTCCACCTGGGCGGCAGGCGGGCCAAGCTGCGCGCCACCGAACTGCTCGAGCAGTTCGACCTGACCGACGCCGCCGACAAGGGCGTCGGCAAGTACAGCGGCGGCATGCGGCGCCGCCTCGACCTCGCCGCCTCCATGATCCTCGCCCCGGCGGTGCTCTTCCTCGACGAGCCGACGACGGGACTCGACCCCCGCAGCCGCGGCGAAGTGTGGGAATCGGTAAGGGCGTTGGTGGCGGGCGGCACCACCGTGCTGCTGACCACGCAGTACCTGGAGGAGGCCGACAAGCTGGCCTCGCGGATCACCGTCATCGACCAGGGGCGGGCCATCGCGGACGACACCCCCGACGGGCTGAAGAACCTCGTCGGCGGCGACCGTGTCGAGGTCGTGGTCGCCGAGCGGTCCGACATCCCGCGTGTGGTGAAGGTGGTCGCCCGTGTCTCGGACGGCGAACCCGAGGCGGACGAGGAGGAGTCGCGGGTGCACGCCCCGGTCACCGACCGGGTGTCCGCCCTGACCGAGGTCGCGCGGACCCTCCAGGACGAGGGCGTCCAGGTCGAGGACATCGGGCTGCGCAGGCCCAGCCTCGACGACGTGTTCCTGCGCCTGACCGGACACCGCACCGAGAAGACCGAGAAGGAGGCCGCCGCATGACCGCCGTGGACCTGACCGTCGCGGCCACGCGCAGCCGCCTGTACTGGACCCTCGCCGACGTCTGGAACATCGTCCGCCGCGGCCTGACCCACTACCAGCGCCAACCGGTCAACATCGCCTGGCAGCTGGGCTTCCCGATCCTGTCCGTCCTCCTCTACGGCTATGTCTTCGGCAGCGCGATGAAGGTGCCCGGCGGCGGGGACTACAAGGACTTCCTGATGCCGGGCATGTTCGTGATGACGATGGCGTTCGGCTTCATCAACACCGCCACGCTCGTCGTCCACGACTCCACCAAGGGCGTCATCGACCGGTTCCGTTCCATGCCGATGGCCTCGTCCGCGGTGGTCGCCGGGCGCGGGATCACCGATCTGATCGGCGCCTGCGCGGAGTTGGCGATCATGATGCTGACGGCCTTCGCGATGGGCTGGCGCCCGGACGGCGGGCTCGGCTTCCTCGGCGCGTTCGGGCTGCTGCTGTGGCTGCGGTTCGCGCTGATCTGGATCGGGGTGTGGCTGGGCCTGCTGGTCCCCAACCCGGAGGCCGCCGGAGGTCTGTTCGCCGTCGCCTTCCCGCTCACGATGATCTCCAGCATCTTCGTCGCGCCTCAGCTGATGCCCGACTGGCTGGGCTGGGTTGCGGCCTGGAACCCGATCTCGTCCACGGCCGCGGCCAGCCGCGAGCTGTTCGGCACGCCGGCCGGGGGCGGGGACTCCTGGGTCGAGCAGCACGCGCTGCTGATGGCGGGGGTGTGGCCGGTCATCCTTACGGCGATCTTCCTGCCGCTGGCGGTGCGGAGGTTCCAGAAGCTCAGCCGGTGACGTCGTAGTCCTTGACGTGTCCATGCGACCCGACTTCCATGGGAGGTGCGGGTGTGGGAGCGCTCCCACTCGTTCCGGGCCCGCGCCTCCCGAGAGGAAGCAGCGACATGTTCCGCAGCTTGCGAAGAGTGCTGTGCGCGGTGGCGGCGGCGCTTGTGTTACCGCTGGCCGGGGTCGGCGCGCCGCCGGCCCACGCGGCGGAGCCCGGCGCCGTACAGGCGGCCGAGGCCGGCGCCGGCTACTGGCACACCAGCGGCCGGCGGATCCTGGACGCGACCGGGCAACCGGTCCGGGTCGCCGGGATCAACTGGTTCGGCTTCGAGACCGGCAACCGCGTCGCGCACGGCCTCTGGTCGCGCGACTACAAGAGCATGCTCGACCAGATGAGATCGCTGGGCTACAACACCCTCCGCCTCCCCTTCAGCGACGACATCCTCAAGCCCGGCACCATGCCGGACAGCATCAGCTTCGCCGACGGCAAGAACGCAGATCTACAAGGGCTGACGTCCTTGCAGGTCCTGGACCGGATCGTGGCGTACGCCGGTCAGACCGGCCTGAAGATCGTCCTCGACCGGCACCGGCCGGACGCGGCTGGGCAGTCGGCGCTCTGGTACACGGCGTCGGTACCGGAATCGACGTGGATCGCCAACCTGAAGGCGCTGGCGACGCGTTACGCCGGCAACCCGACCGTCGTCGGCATCGATCTGCACAACGAGCCGCACGATCCCGCCTGCTGGGGCTGCGGCGACACCACCCGCGACTGGCGCCTCGCGGCCGAGCGCGCCGGGAACGCGGTCCTGTCCGTCAACCCTGAGCTGCTGGTCTTCGTCGAGGGCGTGCAGTCCTTCGACGGAGTCTCCGGCTGGTGGGGCGGCAACCTGATGGGCGTGGCCCGCCACCCCGTACGACTCGACGTCCCCGGCCGCCTCGTCTACTCGGCCCACGACTACGCGACCAGCGTGGCCCAGCAGCCCTGGTTCGGCGACCCGTCCTTCCCCGACAACATGCCCGGCGTCTGGGACCGGTACTGGGGCTACATCTTCAAGCAGAACATCGCCCCGGTCTGGATCGGCGAGTTCGGTACGACACTGCAGTCGACGGTGGACCAGAAGTGGCTGGCCGCACTGGTGACGTACCTGCGCTCGACGTCGGCGTACGGCGCGGACTCCTTCCACTGGACCTTCTGGTCCTGGAACCCCAACTCCGGTGACACCGGCGGCATCCTGAAGGACGACTGGCAGACGGTGGACACGGTGAAGGACGGCTACCTGGCGAGCATCAAGGCGCCGGGATTCCCGGGCGGCGGAGGCGGTGACCCCGGCGGGGGCACGGCGGCCTGCGCCGCCGCCTACACCGTCAGCAGCGACTGGGGCGGCGGCTTCAACGCCGAGGTGAAGGTGACCAACACGGGCACGACTCCGGTCAACTCCTGGAAGGTGACCTGGACCTGGACCGGCTCACAACGGATCACGTCCATGTGGAACGCGACATACACCCAGAGCGGAGGCACGGTGACCGCATCCAACGCCGCGCACAACGGGGCGGTACCGGTGGGCGGATCGGTGAGCTTCGGGTTCGGGGGTGCGCCTGGGGGTGGTGGGGTGCCGAGTGTGAGTTGTACGGCGATGTGAGGGAGGGCGCCCGGTGTTCACGCCGGGCGCTTTCAAATGGCATACGCCACTGGCATGTTCACTCGTATGATTGAGCCTGCCTCGAATGCCCACGCGTAGTGTGCCCGCACGATTACGTTCCGTCGCATGGTCAGTTCACCGCATGAAGCGATGCACCGGATCTTCCGGGCGGATCCGGGGCTGTTCGCCCGGCTTCTGCCACGGGCGGGCATTCACTTTCCGGAGCACACCGCGATCGAGCCCCTGGACACCGATCTCACCGAGATCAGACCACTCGAACGTCGGGTGGACAGCCTGTTCCGGGTACACGTGGCCGACGACGAGGGCGGCTTCGTGCTCGCCGTCGAATCGCAGGGCAAGCCGGATCCGGACAAGCACAACAGTTGGACCTACTACTTGGCCCACATGTACGCCAAGTACCGGCTGCCGCCGTTCCTTCTGGTGGTGTGCAAGGACAAGGCGACCGCGTCATGGGCGGCGGAACCGATCCGTGTCGGCCGTGGCTTCCACACGAGCATCGTGGTCTATCCGCTGGTCCTGGGGCCCGGAACCCTGCCTGTGATCACCGAGGCTGAGGAGGCGGCTCAGGACCTCGGCGTCGCCGCCTTCTCCGCGCTCGCATACACCAAGGATCCGGGTCTGACTGCGATACTGGACGCGCTGGCGTCAGGGATGGCGGACAAGGCCGAGAAGTCCAAGGGCAGGGCCGAGACTGACGAGGGCGGGGACGTGGACCGTGTGGACTGGGCGGAAATCGTCGAGATCGGTCTGGGTGAGGGCCCGGGCCGTGACTACTGGAGGCATCTGATGGCCACTTACACCCCGAACTTTCCGGGCAGCAACACGATCGTCGAAGAGTCGTGGCTCGAGGGCCGTGCCAAGGGCCAAGCAGAGGGCAAGGCCGAGGACATCCTGCACATTCTCGGTGTGCGGGGCATCGAGGTCTCCGACTCCGTCCGGGAGCGGGTCACCGCCTGTACCGACCTCGACGTGCTGGGGGTATGGCTCGACCGCTCCCTGAGTGCGGCGGAAGCCGAGGAGCTGTTCGTCGAGGAGTAGGACGCGCGAAGGGCGCCCCGCGGTGGTCCGCCGGGCGCCCTTCGCACGTCGTAGCAGAGGCGGTTACAGCTTCTCGATCACGTAGTCGACGCACTTCGTCAGGGCCTCGATGTCCGCCGGGTCGATCGCCGGGAACATCGCGACGCGGAGCTGGTTGCGGCCGAGCTTGCGGTAGGGCTCGGTGTCGACGATGCCGTTGGCGCGCAGGACCTTGGCGACGGCGGCGGCGTCGATCTCGTCCGTGAAGTCGATCGTGCCGATGACCGCCGAGCGCTTGGCCGGGTCGGTGACGAACGGGTTGGCGTACTTGGTGTCCTCGGCCCAGCCGTACAGGGTGCGCGCGGAGGTGGCCGTGCGGCGGACCGCCCAGTCCAGGCCGCCCTGGCCGTTGATCCACTCCAGCTGCTGGTTGAGCAGGAAGAGGGTGGCCAGCGCCGGGGTGTTGTACGTCTGGTTCTTGCGGGAGTTGTCGATCGCCGTGGGGAGCGAGAAGAACTCCGGGACATGGCGGCCGGACGCGTGGACGCGCTCGGCGCGCTCGATCGCGGCCGGGGAGAAGACGCCGATCCACAGGCCGCCGTCGGAGGCGAAGGACTTCTGCGGGGCGAAGTAGTAGACATCCGTCTCCGACACGTCCACCGGGAGACCGCCGGCGCCCGAGGTGGCGTCGACCAGGACCAGCGCGCCCTCGTCGGCGCCGGCCACGCGCTTGATCGGCATGGCGACGCCGGTGGAGGTCTCGTTGTGGGTGAAGGCGTAGACATCGACGCCCGACTGGGCGACCGGCTCCGGGTGGGTGCCCGGGTCGCTGGTGATGACGTCCGGCTCGGCGAGCCACGGGGCGAGCTTGGCGGCCTTGGCGAACTTGGAGCTGAACTCGCCGAAGGTGAGGTGCTGCGACTTGTTCTCGATCAGGCCGTGCGTCGCGATGTCCCAGAAGGCCGTCGAGCCGCCGTTGCCGAGGACGACCTCGTAGCCGTCGGGCAGCTGGAACAGCTCACGGATGCCCTCGCGCACCTGGCCGACCAGGTTCTTGACCGGGGCCTGGCGGTGGGAGGTGCCCATGAGGGAGGTACCGGTCGCGGCCAGCGCGTCCAGCGCTTCCGTCCGCACCTTGGAGGGGCCCGCGCCGAAACGTCCGTCGGCGGGCTTGATGTCAGCGGGAATCTGGATCTCAGCCACGACAGGGAGGTTAGCCGGTGGAGGAAAAGTGGGCGAACCGTCGTCCGTCGGGTGAGACACGGGCCTCGTCCTCAAACGCCGGACGGGCTGATTGAGTGGACACATGTCGGAACTTGAGACGGAGCTGCGAAGGGTCGTACGGGGCGAGGTCGGGTTCGATGTCACCTCCCGTGCGTTGACGACCATGGACGCCTCCAACTACCGGCGAGTCCCACTCGGTGTGGTCGCACCATATGACGCCGAAGACGTCGCCGCGGTGCTGGAGGTGTGCCGGGACCATATGGTGCCGGTCGTGGCCCGGGGCGGCGGCACCTCCATCGCCGGACAGGCCACCGGCACCGGCATCGTGCTGGACCTCACCCGCCACATGAACCGGATCGTGTCCCTGAACCCCGACACCCGCACCGCCGTCGTCCAGCCCGGCCTCGTCCTGGACCGCCTCCAGGAGGCCGCCGCCCCGCACGGGCTCCGCTTCGGACCCGACCCCTCCACCCACAGCCGCTGCACCCTCGGCGGAATGATCGGCAACAACTCCTGCGGCTCGCACTCGGTGGCCTGGGGCACGACCGCGGACAGCGTGCGGGAACTGGACGTGATCAGCGGACGCGGGGAGCGGCTGCGGCTCGGACCGGGGTGGGCCGGCGCGCCGCAGGGGCTGCGGGAGGTGGTGGACGGGGAGCTGGCCCGGCTGCGCACCGGCTACCCCGAACTGCCCCGCCGTATCTCCGGGTACGCGCTCGACGCGCTGCTGCCCGAGAAGGGCGCCGACGTCGCCCGTTCCTTCTGCGGCAGCGAGGGCACCCTCGGCATCCTCACCGAGGCCGCCGTACGCCTCGTTCAGGCGCCACGCGCGCGTGCGCTCGCCGTGCTGGCGTACGCCGACGAGAGCGCGGCCGCGGAGGCGGCGGCCGGGCTGCTGCCGTACGGGCCGCTGACCGTGGAGGGCATGGCCGAGGACCTGGTGCCGCGGTCGGCGTCGGCCGTGCTGCCGAGGGGCGGGGCCTGGCTGTTCGTGGAGACGGGCGGGGAGTCGGAGCGGGAGGCACGCGCGCGTGCGGAGGTGATCGTGCGGGCCGCCGACGTCGTCGACGCGCTCGTCGTCACCGATCCGGCCGGGCAGCGGGCCCTGTGGCGCATCCGCGAGGACGCGAGCGGCACGGCGACCCGGATGCCCGACGGAAGCGAGGCCTGGCCCGGCTGGGAGGACTGCGCGGTGCCGCCGCAGCGGCTCGGGGCGTATCTGCGCGACTTCCGGGCGCTGATGGCCGCGCACGGGCTGCGCGGGACGCCGTACGGGCACTTCGGGGACGGCTGCATCCACGTCCGTATCGACTTCGACCTGCTGACGGAGGCCGGCATCGGCCGCTTCCGGCGCTTCTCGGAGGAGCTCGCCGAGGTCGTCGTGGCGCACGGGGGCTCGCTGTCCGGGGAGCACGGGGACGGGCAGGCGCGCGCCGAGCTGCTGCCGAAGATGTACGGCGAGGAGATGGTCCGTCTCTTCGAGCGGGCCAAGGGGGTGTGGGACCCGGACGATCTGCTCAATCCGGGGATGCTGGTGCGCCCCGCCCCGCTCGACGACGGCCTCCGTTTCTCCGTCCTGCCCCGTAAGCCGGTGGACGTGGTCTTCGGCTACCCGGCCGACGGCGGTGACTTCTCCGCCGCCGTACGGCGCTGTGTCGGGGTCGCCAAGTGCCGTACGGCATCGGCCACCGGGCCCGCCGTCATGTGCCCGTCCTTCCGCACGACCGGCGAGGAGGAACACTCCACGCGCGGGCGTGCCCGGCTGCTGCACGAGATGCTCGCCGGGGAAGTGGTGACCGACGGGTGGCGGTCGACCGAGGTGCGCGACGCGCTCGACCTCTGCCTGGCCTGCAAGGGCTGCCGGTCCGACTGTCCGGTCGAGGTCGACATGGCCACGTACAAGGCGGAGTTCCTGCACCACCACTACGAGGGGCGACGGCGCCCGGCCGCGCACCACAGCATGGGCCGGTTGCCGGAGTGGCTGCGGATCGTGGCACGCACGCGTACCGCGTCGTTGGTCAACGTCCTGGCCCGGGTGCGGCCGTTGGCGTGGGCCGCGAAGAGGGCCGGTGGGATCGCGCCGGAGCGGGAGATTCCGCGGCTGGCGACGCGGACGTTCAGCCGGTGGTGGGAGGGCCGGGCGAAGGCCCCCGTCGGCGGCGGTGCTGGTGATGGCGGCGGTGGTGGCGGTGGCCTGGTCATCCTGTGGCCGGACACCTTCACCGAGCATCTCTCGCCGTCCGTGGGGCGGGCGGCCGTCCGCGTGCTGGAGGCGGCCGGGCTGCGGGTGGCGCTGCCGCCGACGCTGCGTCTGAGGACGCCGTCGGGGGGTGAAGGGGTGACCGTGGCGATGGATCCGGTGTCCCTCCTGCGGGGCCGGCAGCGCGTCTGCTGCGGGCTGACGTACGTCTCCACGGGCCAGCTCGACCGCGCCCGCGCGGTGCTGCGGCGCACGCTCGACCTGATGGAGCCGGTGCTTCAGACGGCCGCCCCGGTCGTCGTCCTGGAGCCGAGCTGTGCGGCGGCGCTGCGCTCGGACCTGCCGGAGCTGCTGCACGACGATCCCCGGGCCCGCCGTCTCGCCGACCGTGTGCTGACCTTCGCGGAGGCGCTGGAACGGCTCGCCCCCGACTGGACGCCGCCCCGCGTGGACCGGTCGGCGGTCGGGCAGACCCACTGCCATCAGCACGCGGTACTGGGCGACGCGGCCGACCGGCGGCTGCGCGAGGCCGCGGGGCTGTCCGGGGAGCTCAGCGGCGGGTGTTGCGGTCTCGCGGGCAACTTCGGCTTCGAGAAGGGGCACTTCGAGGTGTCGGTGGCGTGTGCGGAGGAACGGTTGCTGCCGGCCGTGCGGGAGGCGGGGGAGAGTGCCGTGGTGCTGGCCGACGGGTACTCCTGCCGGACGCAGCTGGAGCAGCTGGCGGGGGTGCGGGGGCGGCATCTGGCGGAGGTTCTGGCGGAGGGGTTGGCGGACGGGATGGTGGAGGGGCCGGCGGATGGGTT
The DNA here is from genome assembly GCF_055634335.1 of Streptomyces sp. NPDC111802. Classification (NCBI taxonomy): domain Bacteria; kingdom Bacillati; phylum Actinomycetota; class Actinomycetes; order Kitasatosporales; family Streptomycetaceae; genus Streptomyces; species Streptomyces sp. NPDC111802. The sequence goes on from NZ_JBVKCZ010000011.1 coordinate 172,349, forward strand.
CGAGGGGGCGGATGGACCGGAGGGGGACGGGTTGGCTGGGAGTGCTTGAAGGGGGAGTGCTTGAAGCGGGGAGTGGCTTGAAGCGGGGAGTGCCTGAATTTCCCTCGACGTACACCGTCATCCGGGCCGATCTCACGGCCACCGGGGTGAGGCTCCGCGACCAGTGCATCCTGGTCCGCTTCGGGCGCGGGGCCGCTTCGTAGGCTGGCCCGATCCGGCAACGCACAAGGAGCCCAGCCCGTGACCCAGCCGACCCTGCGCCTTCAGCCCCTCACCCGCGACGAGCACCTCGCCTTCGTCGCGTCCCGCCCCTCCGCCAGCCACACCCAGCTCCCCTCCTGGGGCGATGTGAAGCCGGACTGGACGGCGGAGAGCCTGGGCTGGTTGGACGGGGAGGGGCGGCTGGTGGGGGCGGGACTCGTGCTCTACCGCCCGCTGCCGAAGCTGAGGAGATACCTGGCGTATCTGCCCGAGGGGCCGCTGCTCGACTGGCACGCCCCCGACCTCGTCGAGCGGTGGCTGGAGCCGATGCTCACCTATCTCAAGGGCAAGGGCGCCTTCTCCGTGAAGATGGGCCCGCCCGTGGTCGCGCGGCGCTGGAGCCCCGATGCGGTGAAGGCGGCCATCGCCGACCCGGCCGCCCGGCGACTGGGTGACGCGGAGCCGACGTCGTACGAACCGGGAGCGCGGGACATCGCCGAGCGGCTGCGGCGGTCCGGCTGGCGGCAGACCGAGCCGGGCGGCGAGGACGGCTTCGCCGCAGGTCAGCCGCGGTACGTCTGTCAGGTGCCGTTCGCCGGGCGGTCGCTGGACGACATCCAGAGCGGCCTCAACCAGCAGTGGCGGCGCAACATCAAGAAGGCCGAGAAGGCGGGCGTGAAGGTCGCGCGGGGCGGCTACGACGATCTGCCGGTCTTCTACGACCTCTACGCCGAGACCGCCGAGCGGGACCGTTTCATCCCGCGTCCGCTGCCCTACTTCCAGCGCATGTGGAACGCCCTCACCGCCGAGCACCCCGACCGCATGCGGCTCTACCTCGCCCATCACGACGGCGACACCCTCGCCGCCGCCACGATGCTGACCGTCGGCACCCACGTCTGGTACTCCTACGGCGCCTCCACCAGCCGCAAGCGCGAGGTCCAGCCCAACAACGCCATGCAGTGGCGCATGATGACCGACGCCCACGAACTCGGCGCCGCCGTCTACGACTTCCGCGGCATCACCGACACCCTGGAGGAGTCCAACCACCTGCTGGGGCTGCTGCGGTTCAAGGTGGGCGCGGGCGGTGAGGCCGTCGAGTACCTGGGGGAGTGGGACTTCCCGCTCAACCGGATGCTGCACAAGGCGCTGGATCTGTACATGGCGCGGCGGTAGGCACGGATAGTCGCGTCCGCACTCTGGGACAGTGGCATAACAGGTTCACACGCCTGACGAAGTCCACTACTCTGGACTCGGAAGTACAGCATGATGCACGCATCCGAGCCAAGCCCTTGGAACGCCCGTGAGTACCCCTGACGCCGCCACCACGCCCGCACCGACCCACGGCGCCCGGCCCGTCGCCGAGCCGACGGCCGGTGCCCCGCGCAGCTGGGGCGCGCTCGGGCCCGTGGGCCTGGTGCTCGCCGGAGGGATCTCGGTGCAGTTCGGCGGCGCCCTGGCGGTGAGCCTGATGCCACGGGCCGGTGCGCTCGGCGTGGTGGCGCTGCGGCTGCTGGTGGCGGCGGTCGTCCTGCTGGTGGTCTGCCGTCCCCGGCTGCGCGGCCACTCCCGTACCGACTGGAGGACGGTGATCGTCTTCGGGATCACCATGGCCGCGATGAACGGCCTCTTCTACCAGTCGGTCGCCCGCATCCCGCTGGGCGCCGCGGTCACCCTGGAAGTCCTCGGCCCGCTCGCCCTCTCCGTGCTGTCGTCCCGCCGCGCCGTCAACTTCATCTGGGCCGGACTCGCGCTCGCCGGTGTCTTCCTCCTCGGCGGCGGAGGCTTCGACAGCCTCGACCCCGTAGGTGTCGCCTTTGCCCTGGGTGCCGGAGCCATGTGGGCGGCCTACATAATCTTCAGCGCCCGTACGGGCCGACGCTTCCCTCAGGCCGACGGGCTCGCGCTCGCGATGGCGGTGGGGGCCGTACTGTTCCTGCCCCTGGGCCTCGTCGAGTCGGGTACGAAGCTCACCGACCCGGTGACCCTCGCGCTGGGCGCGGCCGTGGCGATCCTCTCCTCGGTCCTGCCCTACACCCTCGAACTCCTCGCCCTGCGCCGCCTGCCCGCGGCGACCTTCGCGGTCCTGATGAGCCTGGAGCCGGCCGTCGCGGCCACCGCCGGCTTCCTCGTCCTCGACCAGGCCCTCTCCGCCGTACAGGCTCTGGCCATCGCCCTGGTCGTCGCGGCGAGCATGGGGGCGGTGCGGACCCAGGTGGGGCGGGGGAGGGCGAAGGCCGTACAGCGCGAGAACGTACGGCCCGGGAACGGCTAGCCGACCGCCGGCGCCGCAATCAGCGCATCAACAGATCCCTGGGAACCAAACCGTGCTGGAGGCGCAGCCGGCGCAGCTCCCACAGGCCCACCGCGGTCACGGAGACCGGGCCGCCGAGCACGAACAGCATCCGGACCGGTGCCGGTACGCCCGCGTGGGCGCCCGTGAACAGGTCGATCAGGGCCATCTCCCACACCAGCGTCATGGCCAGCAGCGGCGGCATCGTCTCGTGGATGTCGGCGGTGCGGAAGACGTGGACCAGGGCCAGGCCGACGCCGTAGACCACGAAGGGCAGCACCCACACGAAGGTGAACGCGATGCCGGTGTAGGTGAGGACGGTCATCACCGGGCTGGTCGCGAAACGGCCCTCGACGAAGCCGGTGAGCACGGAGGCCGGGAACACGAAGACCGCGGCGAGCAGGGCGACCATCGCGCCGAAGCACTTGGCGGCCCGGCGCAGCAACTCCCGCCGTGCCGTGGCCGGGACCAGGGCGAGCAGGACGCCCACGGCGACCGGGAAGGTCACGCACAGCACCAGAACGCTCAGCCAGGACTGGTCGACGCGCTCATCCGCGACGTCCCCGATGGAGTTCGCGATCTTGTAGGTGATCGACATCCACACCACCGCGGCCAGACCCGTCAAGGTGCGGATCTTCTGCATACGGACCACCACGGGGTCCTCGACGATGCCCGGCCGGGACGGCTTGAACACCCTGCGCGCGGTGTGGATGGGACCGAGCCTTCGCCGCAGCCGCGCGAACGGCCCGGGTGCGGGTTGCGGGACCGGGTACGGCGGCTGGGGGTGGGGCGGGTAGGGCTGCGGTGTGTAAGGGTGCGGGACCTGGGGCGGATGAGGCGGATGGCCCGCGCCGGCCGGGCCGGGCGGGGCGGGCGACGGCGGATACGGCTGCCGGCCGTGTGGGTCGTACGGCGGCTGCCCGCCCGGGCTCCAGTTGCTCATCCTTGTCTCCCCCGATGTGTGAGCAATGCGTTGCCGATGCGACAGGCGCGACGATGAGTGTATTGATCGCCCGCCGCACCGACACCCTTCCCCTGGTGGCTCCCGGTGAAGAGTTCTCAATTAATGCAAGCACGCTTGCTTGTTTTCGCCCGCGCTGCCATGCTCCTCACCACGCCGCACCACCCCGCACCACGTCACGCCGCACCACCCCGCACACCGCCGTGCCCCGAGGGGAGCGAACCGTGTCCGATCCGACGCCCGTGTTCGACGATCTGCGCGAGGAGAGCGAGGAACTCGACCGGCTTGTCGCCGAGTTGAGCCCCGAGCAGTGGGCGCTCGCCACCCCGGCGCCCGGCTGGAGCGTCGCCCACCAGATCGCGCACCTCGCCTGGACGGACCACTCGTCGCTGCTGGCGGTGAGCGACGTGGCGGCGTTCCACACGCTGGTGGAGAAGGCGCTGACGACGCCGGGGTCCTTCGTCGACGAGGGGGCGGAGGAGGGGGCCCGGCGGCCGCCCGCCGAACTGCTGGCGGAGTGGCGCGCAGGGAGGGCCGCGCTCGACACCGCGCTGCGTGAGGCGCCGCGCGACGCGAAGTTCCCCTGGTACGGCCCACCCATGTCCGCCGCCTCTATGGCCACGGCCCGACTTATGGAGACCTGGGCCCACGGCCTGGACATAGCCGATGCGCTGGGTGTGGTGCGCACACCCACCGACCGGCTCCGGCATGTGGTCTGGATCGGGGTGCGGACGAGGGACTTCGCCTTCGGTGTGCACGGACTCCCGGCACCGCTCGATGACTTCCGCATCGAACTCGTCTCGCCCTCCGGTGAGTTGTGGGCATTCGGCCCCGAAGACGCCCCCCAGCGCGTCACCGGCCCCGCACTCGACTTCTGCCTCCTGGTCACCCAGCGCGCCCACCGTTCCGACCTCGCCCTCGGCGCCGACGGCCCCGACGCCGACCGCTGGTTCGACATCGCCCAGGTCTTCGCCGGTCCGCCGGGCGAGGGCCGCGGGCCGAAGGGGGCCGCGCGGTGACGTCCGCTCCCCCTCCGCTGCGGATCGGCAACGCCTCCGGCTTCTACGGCGACCGCTTCGACGCCATGCGCGAGATGCTCACCGGCGGCGACCTCGACGTCCTCACCGGCGACTATCTCGCCGAGCTGACCATGCTGATCCTCGGCCGTGACCGACTGAAGGACCCCGGCGCCGGATACGCCCGCACCTTCCTGCGCCAGCTGGAGGAATGCCTCGGGCTGGCGCACGAGCGGGGCGTCCGGATCGTCACCAACGCCGGCGGCCTCAACCCGGCCGGACTGGCGGACGCCGTAAGGCGGTTGGCGGACCGGCTCGGCGTCCCCGTCCGTGTCGCCCACGTCGAGGGCGACGACCTCACCGCCGCCCACCCCGGCAGCCTCGCCGCGCACGCCTACCTCGGCGGGTTCGGCATCGCCGCCTGTCTGCGGGAGGGCGCGGACATCGTCGTCACCGGGCGGGTGACGGACGCGGCCCTGGTCACCGGGCCCGCCGCCGCCCACTTCGGGTGGGGGCCCGGCGACCACGACCGGCTCGCCGGCGCTGTGGTCGCCGGACATGTGCTGGAGTGCGGGGCACAGGCGACCGGCGGCAACTACGCCTTCTTCCACGAGTTCCACAAGAGCGGCGGCGACCTGCGCCGTCCCGGCTTCCCGCTCGCCGAGCTCCACGAGGACGGCACCTGCGTCATCACCAAGCATCCCGGCACCGGCGGCTTCGTCGACGTCGGCACGGTCACGGCCCAGCTGCTGTACGAGACGGCCGGCGCCCGGTACGCGGGGCCGGACGTCACCGCCCGCCTGGACACCGTACGGCTCACCCAGGACGGCCCCGATCGCGTCCGCGTCGAGGGCGTACAAGGTGAGGCCCCGCCCCCGACCCTCAAGGTCGGCGTCAACCGTCTCGGTGGCTTCCGGGGCGAGGTCGCCTTCGTGCTCACCGGCCTCGACATCGAGGCCAAGGCCGCTCTGGTGCGCGAGCAGATGACGGGCGCGCTCGCCAAGTCACCGCCCGCCGAGATCCGCTGGGACCTCGTCCGCACCGACCGGCCCGACGCCCCGACCGAGGAGACGGCGAGCGCGCTGCTGCGGCTCGTCGTGCGCGACCGGGATCAGGAGGCCGTCGGGCGAGCGCTGAGCGGGGCGGCCGTGGAGCTGGCACTCGCCAGTTACCCCGGCTTCCATGTGCTGGCGCCACCCGGAAAAGGCTCGCCCTATGGGGTCTTCGAGGATGTGTACGTCCCCCATAGTGCCGTCGACCACATGGCCGTCCTCCACGACGGACGCCGGATCCCTGTGCCGCCGGCCCACGACACCGCCGTACTCGACGATGTGCCCGCACCACCCCTGCCCCCGTCACTGCCATCCGGGCCCACCAGGCGCGCTCCCCTCGGTCTTGTCGCGGGTGCCCGCAGCGGTGACAAGGGAGGGAACGCCAATGTCGGCGTCTGGGTGCGCACGGACGACGCTTGGCGCTGGCTCGCGCACGAGCTCACGGCCGATCGTTTCCGGGAGCTGATCCCCGAGAGCGGCCGGCTGAAGGTCACCCGGCACCCGCTGCCGGGCCTCCGCGCCCTGAACTTCGTCGTCGAGGGCATCCTCGGCGAGGGCGTCGCCGCCCAGCACCGCTTCGACCCGCAGGCCAAGGCCCTCGGCGAATGGCTGCGCAGCCGCCACCTCGACATCCCGGAGATCCTCCTGTGACCGTCCTCGCCTCTTCGCTGGACCCGAAGAGCCCCGAACACACCGCCAACCGCGAGGCCATGCTCGCCAAGCTCGCCGAACTCGACGCCGAGCACGCCAAGGCCCTCGCGGGCGGCGGGGAGAAGTACGTCGAGCGGCACCGAAAGCGCGGCAAACTGCTCGCCCGCGAGCGCATCGAGCTGCTCCTCGACCCCGACACGCCCTTCCTCGAGCTGTCCCCGCTGGCCGCCTGGGGCAGCGACTACACGGTCGGGGCGTCCCTCGTCACCGGCATCGGGGTCGTCGAGGGCGTGGAGTGCCTGATCACCGCCAACGACCCGACCGTGCGCGGCGGAGCGAGCAATCCCTGGTCGCTGAAGAAGGCCCTGCGCGCGAACGACATCGCCCTGGCCAACCGGCTGCCCGTCATCAACCTCGTCGAGTCGGGCGGCGCCGACCTGCCGTCCCAGAAGGAGATCTTCATCCCCGGAGGCGCCATCTTCCGGGACCTGACACGGCTGTCGGCGGCCGGGATTCCCGCCGTCGCGGTCGTCTTCGGCAACTCGACGGCCGGCGGCGCCTACGTGCCCGGCATGTCCGACCACGTGATCATGGTCAAGGAGCGCGCCAAGGTGTTCCTCGGCGGCCCGCCCCTGGTGAAGATGGCGACCGGCGAGGAGAGCGACGACGAGTCGCTGGGCGGCGCCGAGATGCACGCGCGCGTGTCGGGTCTCGCGGACTACTTCGCGGTCGACGAACCGGACGCGCTGCGCCAGGCACGCCGTGTGGTCGCGCGCCTCAACCACCGCAAGGCATACGGCGACCCGGGCCCCGCCGAGGCCCCCAAGTACGACGCGGACGAGCTGCTGGGGATCGTGCCGGGCGATCTGCGCACCCCCTTCGACCCGCGCGAGGTCATCGCCAGGATCGTCGACGCCTCCGACTTCGACGAGTTCAAGCCGATGTACGGGACGAGCCTGACCACCGGCTGGGCGGCCCTGCACGGCTATCCGGTCGGTGTGCTGGCGAACGCCCAAGGGGTCCTGTTCAGCGAGGAGTCCCAGAAGGCCGCCCAGTTCATCCAGCTCGCCAACCAGCGTGACATTCCGCTGCTGTTCCTGCACAACACCACCGGCTACATGGTGGGCAGCCAGTACGAGCAGGGCGGCATCATCAAGCACGGCGCGATGATGATCAACGCGGTCAGCAACAGCCGCGTACCCCACCTCTCCGTCCTCATGGGCGCGTCGTACGGCGCCGGCCACTACGGCATGTGCGGCCGCGCCTACGACCCCCGCTTCCTGTTCGCCTGGCCCAGCGCCAAGTCGGCCGTCATGGGCCCCCAGCAGCTCGCCGGTGTGCTCTCGATCGTCGCCCGGCAGTCGGCGGCGGCGAAGGGACAGCCGTACGACGAGGAGGCGGACGCCGCCCTGCGCGCCATGGTGGAGCAGCAGATCGAGTCGGAGTCGCTGCCCATGTTCCTTTCGGGACGGTTGTACGACGACGGCGTCATTGATCCGCGCGACACCCGAACCGTCCTCGGTATGTGCCTGTCCGCCATCCACACGGCCCCCTACGAGGGCGCACGCGGTGGCTTCGGCGTCTTCCGGATGTGAGGCAATGACTACTTCTGTTCTGGTGGCGAACCGGGGCGAGATCGCCTGCCGGGTCTTCCGCACCTGCCGTGAGTTGGGAATCCGGACGGTCGCCGTGTACTCGGACGCCGACGCGAGCGCCCTGCACGCGCGCGTGGCCGACGCGGCGGTACGGCTGCCGGGGGCGGCGCCCTCCGACACGTATCTGCGCGGCGACCTGATCGTGAAGGCGGCGCTCGCGGCAGGCGCGGACGCGGTGCACCCCGGCTACGGCTTCCTCTCCGAGAACGCCGACTTCGCACGTGCCGTCCTCGACGCGGGGCTCGTCTGGATCGGCCCGCCCCCGGAGGCGATCGAGGCGATGGCGTCCAAGACGCGCGCGAAAGAGCTGATGGGTCTCGCGCCCCTGGGCGAGGTCACCGAGGCCGATCTGCCCGTCCTGGTGAAGGCGGCCGCGGGCGGCGGAGGGCGCGGGATGCGGATCGTGCGGCGCCTGGAGGAGCTGGACGCCGCCCTGGAGAGCGCACGCGCCGAAGCGGTCAGCGCCTTCGGCGACGGTGAGGTCTTCGTCGAGCCGTACGTCGAGAACGGCCGCCACGTCGAGGTGCAGATCCTCGCCGACACCCACGGCACGGTCTGGCCCCTCGGCACCCGCGACTGCTCCCTGCAGCGCCGCCACCAGAAGGTGATCGAGGAGGCCCCGGCGCCCGGACTCTCCGAGCGGCTCACGGACGAACTGCACGCGCTGGCCGTACGCGCCGCACGCGCGGTCGACTACGTCGGCGCCGGGACCGTCGAGTTCCTGGTGGCCGGCGACAAGGCGCACTTCCTGGAGATGAACACCCGCCTCCAGGTCGAACACCCCGTCACGGAAGCCGTGTTCGGCGTCGATCTGGTGGCGGAACAGCTCCGCGTCGCCGAAGGCCACGCCCTCGCCGACGAGCCGACACACGCGCGTGGCCACGCCGTCGAGGCCCGCCTCTACGCCGAGGACCCGGCCCGAGACTGGGCCCCGCAGACCGGCACCCTGCACCGCCTCGCCGTACCCGAGGGGGTCCGGCTGGACACCGGCTTCACCGACGGCGACGAGATCGGCGTCCACTACGACCCCATGCTCGCCAAGGTCGTCGCATACGCGCCCACGCGCGCGGCCGCGATCCGCAAGCTCGCGGGCGCCCTGGAGCGTGCGACGATCCACGGCCCGCTCACCAACCGCGACCTCCTCGTCCGCTCCCTGCGGCACGCGGAGTTCACGTCCGCCCGCATGGACACCGGCTTCTACGACCGCCACCTCACCGACCTCACCGAGCCCACCCCGGACCCGCACGCCCCCCTGGCCGCGGCCCTCGCCGACGCCCACGGCCGCTCCCGCTTCGGCGGCTTCCGCAACGTGCCCTCCCAGCCCCGGACGAAGCGCTACGAGATAGCGGGCGAGGAGATCGAGGCCCGCTACCGCCACACGCGCGCGGGACTGGAGGCCGACGGGGTGCGCGTCGTACACGCCGATGCCGCGCTGGTCGTACTCGAAGTGGACGGCGTACGACGGAACTTCGAGGTGGCGCGATACGGCGACGAGGTCCACGTCAACGCCACACGCCTCACCGCCCTGCCCCGCTTCCCGGACCCGACGGCACAGCACGCCCCGGGTTCCCTGCTGGCGCCGATGCCGGGGACGGTCGTACGCGTCGCGGCCGGCCTGGCCGTAGGAGCCGCCGTACGGGCCGGAGAGCCCCTGCTCTGGCTGGAGGCGATGAAGATGGAGCACAAGATCACGGCGCCGCACACAGGCACGCTCACAGCCCTGCACGCCACCCCCGGACAACAGGTCACGGTCGACGCCCTGCTGGCGGTAGTGCAGCCGACCTCTCAAGGAGTCCCATGCCCCCCACTGTCGAATCCGAAGAGCACAAGGCCCTACGAGCCGCAGTAGCCGCCCTCGGCAAGCGCCACGGCCGCACCTACGACCGAGAACAACTCTGGTCCGAGGCAGCCAAGCTCGGCTACCTCGGCGTCAACCTGCCGGAGGCATACGGCGGCGGAGGCGGCGGAATCGCCGAACTCTCCATCGTCCTCGAAGAGCTGGGCGCCGCGGGCTGCCCCCTGCTCATGATGGTCGTCTCCCCGGCGATCTGCGGCACAGTGATCGCCCGCTTCGGCACGGAAGAACAGAAACAGCACTGGCTCCCCGGCCTCGCCGACGGCACCCTCACCATGGCCTTCGGCATCACAGAGCCGGACGCGGGCTCCAACAGCCACCGCATCACCACCACGGCTCACCGCGACGGCGCCGACTGGCTGCTGACCGGCCGCAAGGTCTTCATCTCCGGCGTGGACATAGCCGACGCCACCCTCATAGTCGGCCGCACCCAGGACGCCCGCACAGGCAACCTCAAGCCCTGCCTCTTCATAGTCCCGCGCGACGCCGAAGGCTTCTCGCGCCGCCAGATCGACATGGAACTCGACGCCGCGGAGAAGCAGTTCGAGCTGACCCTCGACGACGTACGACTCCCCGCGGACGCCCTCGTCGGCGACGAGGACGCGGGCCTGCTCCAGCTCTTCGCCGGCCTCAACCCCGAACGCGTCATGACCGCCGCCTTCGCGATCGGCATGGGCCGCTACGCCCTCGCGCGCGCCGTCGAGTACGCCCGTGACCGCACCGTCTGGAAGGCCCCCATCGGCGCCCACCAGGCCATCGCGCACCCCCTCGCCCAGGCGCACATCGACCTCGAACTGGCCCGCCTGATGATGCAGAAGGCAGCCCACCTGTACGACGCCGGAGACGACGTCGGCGCCGGTGAGGCCGCCAACATGGCCAAGTACGCGGCCGGGGAGGCCTGTGTGAAGGCGGTCGACCAGGCCGTGCACACCCTCGGCGGCAACGGCCTCACCCGCGAATTCGGGCTCGCCTCGTTGATAACCGCCGCGCGCGTGTCTCGTATTGCTCCGGTGAGCCGGGAGATGATTCTCAACTACGTCTCCCACCAGACCCTGGGCCTGCCCAAGTCGTACTAGGCCGTCTTGGAGGAACCGTGTTCCGCAGCGAGTACGCAGACGTCCCGGCCGTAGAACTCCCCATCCACGAGGCCGTACTGGGCCGGGCAGCCGAGTTCGGGGACACACCCGCGCTCGTGGACGGCACGGACGGCACCACCCTCACCTACGAGCAACTCGACCGCTTCCACCGGCGTATCGCCGCCGCCCTGACCGAGGCCGGCGTGCGCAAGGGCGACGTGCTTGCCCTGCACAGCCCGAACACGGTCGCCTTCCCCACGGCGTTCTACGCCGCCACGCGCGCGGGTGCCTCGGTCACGACCGTGCACCCGCTCGCCACGCCCGAGGAGTTCGCCAAGCAGCTGGGGGACTCGGCGGCCCGCTGGATCGTCACCGTCTCACCGCTGCTGGAGTCCGCACGCCGGGCCGCCGAACTCGCCGGCGGCGTCCAGGAGATCTTCGTGTGCGACAGCGCACCGGGACACCGCTCGCTCATCGACATGCTGGCGTCCGCCGCGCCCGAACCGCAGATCGGCATCGACCCCGTTGCGGACGTCGCGGCCCTGCCGTACTCCTCCGGCACCACGGGCGTCCCCAAGGGCGTCATGCTCACCCACCGCCAGATCGCCACCAACCTCGCCCAGCTCGAACCCGCGATCTCGGCAGGCCCCGGCGACCGCATCCTCGCCGTACTGCCCTTCTTCCACATCTACGGCCTCACGGCCCTGATGAACGCCCCGCTGCGAGTGGGCGCCACCGTCGTCGTCCTGCCCCGCTTCGACCTGGAGACGTTCCTCGCCGCCATCCAGAACCACCGCATCACCGGCCTGTACGTGGCCCCGCCGATCGTCCTGGCCCTCGCCAAGCACCCGCTGGTCGCGCAGTACGACCTGTCGTCGCTGAAGTACATCATCAGCGCCGCCGCCCCCCTGGACGCGAAGCTCGCGGCCGCCTGCTCGCAGCGCCTCGGACTGCCGCCGGTCGGCCAGGCGTACGGCATGACGGAACTGTCCCCCGGCACCCATGTCGTCCCGCTCGCCGACATGCACGACGCCCCCGCCGGCACCGTCGGCAAACTCATCGCCGGCACCGAGATGCGCGTCGTCTCCCTCGACGACCCCGACAAGGACCTCGGCGTCGACGAGTCCGGCGAGATCCTCATCCGCGGCCCGCAGGTCATGAAGGGCTACCTCGGCCGCCCCGACGCCACCGCCGCGATGATCGACACCGACGGGTGGCTGCACACCGGCGACGTCGGCCATGTCGACGCCGCCGGCTGGCTGTTCGTCGTGGACCGCGTCAAGGAGCTCATCAAGTACAAGGGCTTCCAGGTGGCCCCCGCCGAACTGGAGGCACTCCTGCTCACCCACCCCGCCATCGCCGACGCCGCGGTGATCGGCGTCTACAACGACGACGGCAACGAGGTCCCGCACGCGTACGTGGTCCGCCAGCCCACCGCGACCGACCTCTCCGAAGGCGAGGTCATGATGTACGTCGCCGAACGCGTCGCCCCGTACAAACGCGTCCGCCAGGTCACCTTCATCGACGGCGTCCCACGCGCCGCCTCGGGCAAGATCCTGCGCCGCGAACTGCGGGCGCCCAAGGAGAGCACATGACGCTGATCGACCGCGCACGCGCGCGCGGCGTGGAAACCCTCACCTTGAACTCCCCGCACAACCGCAACGCGCTCTCGGCGGCCCTGGTGGGCGAGCTGACCGACGCGCTGACGGACTGCGCCAAGGACACCGACGTACGCGCGATCGTCCTCACCCACACCGGCAACACCTTCAGCGCGGGCGCCGACCTGCGCGACCCGCCGCCCGCGGACGGACTGGTGGCGCTGCTCCGGCAGATCGTGGAACTGCCCAAACCGGTGGTGGCCCGCGTCACCGGCCACGTACGCGCGGGCGGCCTGGGCCTGCTCGCGGCCTGCGACATATCGGCAGCGTCGAGGGAAGCCACCTTCGCCTTCACGGAGGTCCGCATCGGAGTCGCCCCCGCGGTGATCTCGTTGCCCCTCCTGCCCCGAACCGACCCCCGCGCCCTCGCCCGCTACTACCTCACCGGCGAACGCTTCACCGCGCCGGAGGCCGCCCGCATCGGCCTGCTCACGGCCGAGGGCGAAGACGTCGACGAGACCCTCGCCCCCCTCCTCGACGGTCTGCGCCGCTCCTCCCCGCAGGCCCTGGCCGAGACGAAGGCGCTGCTCACGGCTAAGGTGCTGGAAACCTTCGACCGGGACGCGGCCGGCTTGACCGCGCTCTCGGCCCGGCTGTTCTCCTCCGCGCAAGCCCGCGAGGGGATGACGGCCTTCCTCGAACGACGGGATCCGGAATGGGTGGTGTGAGCACAGTCGGCGACCGAGCGGACCGGGCGGACCGGGCGGACCGCGTGGACCGCGTGCCCAAGCAGGACCGCAGCCGCGCCACCCGGCAACGGCTCCTGGAAGCCGCCGTGGCCTGCCTCGCCGAACACGGCTGGGCCGGCTCCACGGTCTCCGTCGTAGCCGAACGCGCCGGCGTCTCCCGAGGCGCCGCCCAGCACCACTTCCCGACCCGCGAGGACCTCTTCACGGCGGCGGTCGAGTACGTCGCCGAGGAACGCTCGACCGCACTGCGGGCCCTGTTCCCCGAGGGCGCGGCGGGAGACCGCCGGGCGGTGGTGTCGGCGCTGGTCGACCTCTACACCGGCCCGCTGTTCCGCGCGGCCCTGCACCTGTGGGTGGCCGCGTCCAACGAGGAACAGCTACGGCCGAGGGTCACCGAACTGGAGGCCCGCGTGGGCCGCGAGACCCACCGGATCGCGGTGGACCTGCTGGGCGCCGACGAGTCAGGCCCGGGCGTGCGGGAGACGGTCCAGGGCCTGCTGGACATGGCCCGCGGCCTGGGGCTGGCAAACCTCCTCACCGACGACACGGGGCGTCGGCAACGGGTGGTGACGCAGTGGGCGACGCTGCTGGACGAGGCGTTGGACTGAGGGCGAGGCCATGGACGCCCGGCACAAGACGGACGCGGCCGAGGTCGACTGCCCCGCATGCGCGGAAGCCGCCGCCCCATGTGCGGGGCAAGCTCTGACGAGGCCGCCGCTCACGGACTGAGCCGCTCCACCCGCCATCGCCCGTCCTGCTCCGTCACATACCGCAGCCGGTCGTGCAGCCGGTTCTCCCGCCCCTGCCAGAACTCCACGGTCTGCGGGGCCACCCGGAAGCCGCCCCAGTTCGGCGGCACCGGCACCTGCTCGCCCTCGGGATAGCGCGCGGTCAGATCGGCGTACGAGGCGTCGAGGTCAGCGCGGGTGGCGATGACCGAGGACTGGGCGCTGGCCCAGGCACCGAGCTGGGAGCCGTGCGGACGGGTGCGGAAGTAGGCGGCCGTCTCGTCGCGCCCGGTGCGTCGCGCCACGCCCGTGACGATGACCTGGCGGGCCATCGGGTGCCAGGGGAAGAGCAGACAGACGTAGGGGTTCTCGGCGAGATCACGGGCCTTGCGGGAGTCGTAGTTGGTGAAGAAGACGAAGCCGTGCTCGTCGAACTGCTTCAGCAGCACCGTGCGCGAGCTGGGCCGCCCCTCGGCGTCCGCGGTGGAGACGATCATCGCGTTCGGCTCGAAGAGATGGGCCTCCGCCGCGGCCTGTCTGAACCAGCGCGCGAACTGCGCCACCGGAGAGGCTGCCAGATCGGTCTCCGCGAGGCCCTCCGCCCGGTAGTGCTTGCGCATCGCGGCCGGGTCGGGCGCGGGCTCGGCGGGATCGAAGGCGACGGCGTCTCGGTCGGTCACGCGATCATCTTGCCGTATCCGAACACGCGCCGTCCGGCACGGTGTCCTTCGTCACTGCATGGCACTCAGTGCCGCAAAGGCTCCCCAAGGGTGGCACTCAGGGATATCGTGCTGATGTCGTTGAGGTTGGATGACCGCCGACCGCACGGGGCATCACAGGGGTACGCCCCGGACCGCGAGTCCGCCGAGGCCCGGATTTCCGGAATCCGAGCCCGTGACCGTGGATCCACCGGCATACGTCCATCTCCGCCGACTGACCTGTGGTCGTCCCACCCACAACCCCATCCGTCGCACACATCACGAGGAGCCGCCTGATGTCCGACTTCGTACCCGGACTCGAAGGAGTCGTCGCGTTCGAGACGGAGATCGCCGAACCGGACAAGGAGGGCGGCGCTCTCCGGTACCGAGGCGTCGACATCGAGGACCTGGTCGGCCACGTCTCGTTCGGCAATGTCTGGGGGCTGCTCGTCGACGGCGCCTTCCGGCCCGGACTGCCGGCCGCCGAGCCCTTCCCGATTCCCGTGCACTCCGGCGACATCCGCGTCGACGTCCAGTCCGCGCTCGCCATGCTGGCCCCCGTGTGGGGCCTGAAACCCCTCCTGGACATCGACGAGCAGGAGGCACGGGACGACCTGGCGCGAGCCGCCGTCATGGCTCTGTCCTACGTCGCCCAGTCCGCACGCGGCCAAGGCCTGCCCATGGTCCCGCAGCGCGAGATCGACAAGGCCCAGTCCGTCGTCGAGCGCTTCATGATCCGCTGGCGCGGCGAGCCCGACCCCAAGCACGTCGCCGCCGTCGACGCCTACTGGACGTCCGCCGCCGAGCACGGCATGAACGCCTCCACCTTCACGGCCCGCGTCATCGCCTCCACCGGCGCCGATGTGGCAGCGGCCCTCTCCGGCGCCGTAGGAGCCATGTCCGGCCCGCTGCACGGCGGCGCGCCCTCCCGCGTCCTGCACATGATCGAGGAGATCGAGCGCACCGGCGACGCCGAGGCCTATGTGAAGCAGACCCTCGACAACGGCGAACGCCTCATGGGCTTCGGCCACCGCGTCTACCGCGCCGAGGACCCCCGCGCCCGCGTCCTGCGCCGCACCGCCCGCGAACTCGGCGCGCCCCGCTTCGAAGTCGCCGAGGCCCTGGAGAAGGCGGCCCTGGAGGAACTGCACAACCGCCGTCCGGACCGGGTCCTGGCCACCAACGTGGAATTCTGGGCCGCCATCATGCTGGACTTCGCGGAGGTCCCGGCCCACATGTTCACCTCGATGTTCACGTGCGCCCGCACGGCGGGCTGGTCGGCGCACATCCTGGAACAGAAGCGCACCGGCCGCCTCGTGCGCCCCTCCGCGCGCTATGTGGGCCCCGGCCCGCGCAACCCCCGCGAGGTCGAGGGCTACGCCGACATCGCCCACTGAGGTTCGTTGAGTTCGTAGAGTCCGCCGAGCGGCTCACGCGGGCCGGCCCAGCCCCGCGTGACGCCGCCCGGCGACCCGCGCCCACCGGCCCACCGGCCCCCGCGAACCATGCCCGCGAAGATCGCAAACGGAACGTGACTGATCCGCTCCGCCAGTATGCTGGGGCGGCTGCGGCATCCCGCCATCACCCGTCCCTGCGTGGTGAGTTACGGCCTGCGGCGATCAAGACGTCTTACGGCATGGGGGATGGGGACTTGGTGCGGATAGCGGGCCGCTACCGGCTGGGCGAGCCGATCGGGCGCGGCGGCATGGGGGAGGTCTGGCGGGCCTACGACGAGACACTCGCCCGGCACGTCGCCGTCAAGCTCCTGCTGCCCCAGGACTCCGACCCCACCGCCACCTCCCGGTTCCGGCTGGAGGCGCAGACCGCCGCCCGCATCGACCACCCGAACGTGGTCGGCGTACGGGACTTCGGCGAGCACGACAACCGGCTCTACCTGGTGATGGAACTCGTCGAGGGCGACAGCCTCGCCCGGCTGCTGACGCGGTCCGGCGCCCAGTCCCCCGAGCGCGTGGCCCGTATCGCCGCCCAGGCCGCCGCCGGGCTGGCCGCCGCGCACCGGCAGGGCATCGTCCACCGCGACATCAAACCGGGCAACCTGCTGCTGGACGCCGACGGCACCCTCAAGATCGGTGACTTCGGGATCGCCCGCTTCATGGACGACCCCGGCGCCGCGCTGACCGCGACCGGGCAGATCGTCGGCACAAGCCTCTACCTCGCCCCCGAGCGCGCCCTGGGCCGGCCCGCGGGCCCGGCCTCGGACGTCTACGCGCTCGGCTGTGTGCTCTACCAACTGCTCACCGGACGCCCGCCGTTCCACGCCAAGACCGCCGTCGCCATCCTGCACCAGCACCTCGACGCCGTCCCTGTACCACCACGCGAACTGGGCGTGACCGGCCTGCCGCCCGCCTTCGAGAACTACCTCCTCGGCCTGCTCGCCAAGGAACCCGAACACCGCCCCGCCGCCCAGCAGGCAGCCGACTGGTTCGCCGAGGGCGCATGGCAGGGCCGCCCCGAACCACTGCCGGCCCCGACCCCGCCATCCCCGGCCAGGTCACAGCAGCTGGGGGAAATCAGCACCCCAACCACCTACATGCTGCCGTCGGCACAAGCCCACCCCGCCGCCGCAGCCCGATCCCGGCCCCGATCCCGGTCCCACTCCAGACCCCGTTCCCGCTCCCAGCCCAGACCTCGGGCCCGGTCCGGGGGCGGGCCGCGACGCGTGGTGGTCACGATCGCCGCTGCGGCGCTCTTCGTGGCCGCGATGCTCCTCGGCATGCTGTGGTTCTCCCCGGACAACACCGCGGCGGACGGCACGAAGCCCGACACGGCCCCCAGCCCGAGCGCCTCCGCGAGCCAGACGCAGCAGGACGACGACGGGGACCCGAGCGACGACGACGACTGAGGTGGCTGGCCTTCCGCCCTTCGGCCCGCGGTCCCACCAAACGCAGACGACCCGCGAGCTCGGGTCCCTCCGCCGGTGGCGGAGAAGCCGGCCGGACGTACCGGCGAGCTCGCGGGTCGGGTGACTGCCTGGGATTGGGCCGGCTGCACGCTTCTGTCACGCGCTGGTCCGGCACCGCACTGGGTGTGGTGACGGGCCGCTAGCCCGCAGCCACCTCACGCGTCCGGTATTCATACATCTGCCGAACCACCTCCCTTCTCGTGTGCACCACACATTAGGAAGCGGGCCGCCCCCGATCAACCACTTTTTTTCTTGGATCTGTCCGCGCTGGTCACCTAGCGTTCCGTGCATGACAAAACAGCAGGCGGGGCGGCGTGCGAGCGCAGTGGTTCGGTTTTCGAGGAGTGGATCGGGTACGCGCGTGCCGTGGTCGACGGGGACTGGGTGCATGTGTCGGGGACGACCGGGTTCGACTACGCGGCGATGACGATCTCCGACGACGTCGTGGAGCAGGCCGAGCGGTGTCTGCGGAATGTGGGGGCCGCGTTGGCGGAGGCGGGGTGTTCGTTCGCCGATGTGGTGCGGGTGCGGTATCTGCTGCCCGAGCGGGAGGACGGGCTCGCGGATCCTCGTATGAAGATCGAGATTGAGGTGTACGTGCGCAGGGGAAGTAGAACTGGTGTCTGATCTGCGGATTGCTTCGGTGGACGGTGAGGCCATGCTTCGGGAGTGGCGTCACGTCCACAACGTGATCGTTCCGCCCGCTGCCCTTGGTCTCGACGAGGTGCGGGAGCGCAGCGGGCGGTACCGGCTGCGGAACGCGTACGTCGGAGAAGTCCTCGTCGGCTGTTCGACCGTGCGGCCGCCGACGGGCGAGGGTGCGGTGGCGACGGTCATCGCGCGGGTGCTGCCCGGGTACCGGCGGCGTGGGTACGGCATGGGGTTGTACGAGGACGGGCTTGCTCACGCGCGCGTGCTGGGGGCGAAGGCGGTCGAGACCTGTGTGCTGGCCGTCAACGAGGACGGCCTGCGGTTCGCAAAGGCGCGTGGGTTCGTCGAGATCGATCGGTATGTGGTGGATGGCGGGTCCGACGTGTGGGTGGACCTTCGGTTGGAGGGCGGGACCGAGTAGTCGCATCAGCGGCTCGTACAACGATTCCTTCAATCTTGGGGAACTCGGTGTGTGCTGGGTCACGTTCCAGTTAGATGATTGCGAGTGAGCGAACCGACGTGTCGTACGTGCGGACGCAGCTTTGCAGGGGGTCCATGTGAGTGCTTCCCGGCGTAGTGGGACCACCGACGAGCTGGGGCCGGACGAACCCGAGCGGGATGGTCCGGCCGGTTCGTCGGGTGGTTCGGAGGGTTCGGCAGGCGGATCGGATTTGTTGGCCGCGCTGCTGGACGGGATGGACGCGGCCTTGTGCGCCTTCGACGGGGACGGGGTCGTCACCCATTGGAACCGTGAGGCGGAGCGGATCCTGGGTTGGACCGCGGCCGAGGCCGTGGGGCGGCACGGGTTCGCCGGGTGGGCGGTGCGTGAGGCCGACGCCGAGGAGGTCGAGGGGCGGCTGATGTCCGCCATGGACGCTCCCGGACGGCAGGTGCATGAGTTCGCGTTGCTGACCAAGGACGGCGGGCGGGTGCTCGTACGGACTCAGTCGGCGGCCGTGCGGGGGCCCGACGGGAAGCCCGCGGGGGTGTACTGCGCCTTCAGTGAGGTGCACGCGCAGATCGATCTGGAGCGGTCGATCGCGTTGAGCGAGGCGTTGTTCGAGGACGCGTCGTGGGGTGTGGTGCTGGTCGACGCGGATCTGCGGCCGGCCGTTGTGAACGCTCACGCGGCTCGGGCCCTGGGTATCGGGCGTACGTCCGTGCTGGGGCGGCCGCTGGGTGAGCTGCTGGCCCAAGGGGTCGAGGAGCTGGAGAGCGCGCTGACGCATGTGCTGGCGGAGGGCGCGCCGCCCGCGCCGGCCGAGATCTGGGTGAGCGTGCGGACGCCGGAGGGTGAGCGGCGTCGCTGCTGGCGGTGTGGCTTCGTACGGCTGGCTTCGCCGCTCGCGGAGGAGCCTGTGCCGTTGGGGGTGGGCTGGCTCTTCCAGGACGCGACGGAGGCCAAGCAGGCGGAGCAGGAGGCGTCGCTGCTGCGGTTCCGGACCAACCAGCTGCACCGTGCCGCGCGGGCCGCCGCGGAGTGCGAGGACCCCGCGGAGGCGGCGACCGTCCATCTGGATTTCGCGCTGGCCGGGTTCGCCGATCACGCGTTGATCGACCGGGTCGCGGGTGGGGCGGTGGCCGACGAGGCGGCGACGGGTAGCGAGGTCGCGGATCCGGTGCGGCTCGTCCGGCTCGCCGTGACGCCCTCCGGGGCGCCGGGGCCGAGTCGGCTGGGTGGGGAGGCCGGGTTGCCCGTGCGGTACGCGGAGGGGCATCCGGCGTTGCAGTGCGTGGCGCGGGCCGGGTCGGTGCGGGCCGATGCGGGGGATGTGCCGGCGGAGCGGGCGCGGGAGTGGGCGGTGGGGCGGCAGTGGCCGGCGGATGCCGTGCATGCGCTGTGTGCGGTGTTGCGAAGCCGGGGGCGGACGCTGGGGGTCGTGACGTTTCTGCGGGGTGCTGGGCGCAGTGCGTTCGGGCGTGGGGACGCGGTGTACGCGGAGGATGTGGCGGTGCGGATCGCTTCGGCGCTGGATCTGGCGGGGGCGTTGGGCTCGGAGTGATGCCGGGCCCGGAGTGATGCCGGGCCCGGAGTGATGCCGGGCAGGAGTGATGCCGGGCCCGGAGTGATGCCGGGCCAGGAGTGATGCCGGGCAGGAGTGATGCCGGGCCCGGAGTGACGCCGGGCCAGGAGTAGTGCCGGGCCCGGGGTGGTGTCGGGTCAGGGGTGGTGCCGGGCCCGGGGTGGTGCCGGGTCAGGGGTAGTGCGGCGCCAGGAGTAGTGCGGCGCCCGGGGTGGTGCCGACCCGGGATGGGTGCCGGCCCGGCGTGGTGCCGGGTCAGTGCCGGTAGAAGATCCGGTCGCCGTACTTCTCGAACACCTTGCCGTTCCAGTCGTGGCCGCCGTCGACGTTGCCCGAGCGCAGGAGCGGGGGCTCGATGCCGCGGGTGGCCAGGGAGGCCGCTGCCGTGGCCATGACGGCCTGGAGGAGGGCCGTCGTCACGACCGTGGACGCGGGGGCGAAGGGCGCCGGGATCGTGTCGAGGGTCAGTTCCGCGTCGCCGATCGCGATCTTCGAGTCGAGGACGATGTCGCAGTGGTCCTTGAGGTAGGTGCCGGAGGTGTGGCGGGACTTCGTCTCCGAGGCGTACGCCACTGACGTCACGCCGATGACTCTGACGCCCAGGGCGCGGGCGTTCATGGCCATTTCGACGGGGAGGGCGTTGCGGCCCGAGAGGGAGATGATGACGAGGGCGTCGTCGGCGCGCAGGGGGGAGCTGTCCAGGACCACGCTCGCGAGGCCGTCGACGCGTTCGAGGGCGGAGCCGAGGGTGGCGGGCATGACGTCCACGCCGACGACGCCCGGGACGGCGAGCAGGTTCATCAGGGCGAGGCCGCCGGCGCGGTAGACGATGTCCTGGGCGGCGAGGGAGGAGTGGCCGGCGCCGAAGGCGAAGAGCCGGCCGCCGGCGGCGACCGTGTCGGCGAGCAGGGTGCCGGCTGCCTCGATGTTCTCGGCCTCCTCGGCTCGGACCCGATGGAGCAGGCCGATGGCGGCGTCGAAGAACTGGTCGGCCGGCTTGCTGTCGCTCATGCGGGGCCCTCCGGGGTGGCGGGTGTGGGGGTGTGTCGCGGATCACCGTGCGGTCTGGACCAGTGTGGTGTCAATACGGCTGCGACGCCGTGGGGCCGCGGGCATGAAACCCCCTCGTTTCAACGGCTCGGCACGGTTGTCAGTGGTATCCGGCAGAATTGGGTGCAGGGCCAGCGCACGCGCCGTGGAGCTGTCTCGCTTCCGGCTGAGCTAATCGCAGAGCTAATCGAGGGGCACGTATGTCCGGACTGATCGACACCACGGAGATGTATCTCCGCACCATCCTCGAGCTGGAGGAGGAAGGTGTGGTCCCCATGCGCGCCCGGATCGCCGAGCGGCTGGACCAGAGCGGGCCGACCGTGAGCCAGACGGTGGCGCGGATGGAGCGTGACGGGCTGGTGTCCGTGGCGACCGACCGGCATCTGGAGCTCACGGACGAGGGGCGGCGGCTGGCCACCCGTGTCATGCGTAAGCACCGCCTCGCCGAGTGTCTGCTCGTCGATGTGATCGGGCTGGAGTGGGAGCAGGTGCACGCCGAGGCCTGTCGCTGGGAGCACGTGATGAGCGAGGCGGTGGAGCGGCGGGTGCTGGAGCTGCTGCGGCACCCGACCGAGTCGCCGTACGGCAACCCGATCCCGGGCCTTGAGGAGCTCGGCGAGAAGGACGGCGCGGACCCGTTCCTCGACGAGGGCATGGTCTCGCTGGCCGATCTGGATCCCGGGGTCGAGGGCAAGACGGTCGTGGTGCGGCGGATCGGCGAGCCGATTCAGACCGACGCGCAGCTGATGTACACGCTGCGTCGGGCCGGTGTGCAGCCCGGCTCGGTGGTGAGTGTGACCGAGTCGGCGGGTGGCGTGCTGGTGGGCAGTGGTGGTGAGGCGGCCGAGCTGGAGGCGGACGTGGCCTCGCATGTGTTCGTCGCCAAGCGCTGAGCGCGTTGTCCATCTTTGGTTCGCTCCCGCGTAATTCCTGATAAAGGAGCGGGAGTTGTGGTGATCCGCCGATTTTTCGCATTCCAAGATTCAGTGCCCGGAATCACAGCGCCCGGCGGATTCGCGTGCGAGGCTGTCGCGTGAGGCACATGACCTGAGGGCTCTTGGCCGTGACCGACAGTGATGTGTCCGGCCGGGGAGGGGGCGCGAGGATGTGCCGTGAACGTGGAGAGGGCCCCGGCGCTGTGTGGCGCCGGGGCCTGTCCTCCCCTGTTGACCCGGAGCCCCGAGCTCTCAGGGTCATCCCCTTCGGACCGATTTCCCCGAGCGGTCCGCCTCCCGCTGAAGGTCTCCCCTCGGCGGTGGCGATCAATCCTTGCTGGGGGTCACTCGAATGAGGGGTGTTGCCCGCAGAGCCGGTTCTTTCGAATGGGGGTTCGATAGCGTGCGGGTGACAGGTCATGCGGAACGTGCGCTTCAAGGATGTGCGCATAAGATCACGTCAGACACACAGGACATGCACATCGCGTGCGAGGGCATCGGCGACGCAGGCGGCGCAGATGGCGCACGGTGCTCGCGTGAGCGGCGGTAGATACGGCAGGCACGGCAAGCAGGACGCGGCTGACAGGACCGGCCGGTACGAGCGGTCCGAGCGGAGCTAGGGGGGCCAGACCAATGGCGCGGCGCATCGACGTGACCGGGACCGGCGGCGTACGTCTCGCCGCCTGGGAATTCGGCGACCCTCCCAAGACCGACCCGGCTACCGAGCACGACGGCACGCTCGGTGTCCTGTTACTGCACGGCCTGATGGGCCGCGCCTCGCACTGGGCCTCCACCGCCCGCTGGCTCTCCGAGCGGCACCGCGCTGTTGCCCTGGACCAGCGTGGCCACGGCCGCAGCGAGAAGCCCACGGAGGCCGCCTTCACACGCGAGGCCTACGTCGACGACGCCGAGGCCGCTCTCGAACAGCTCGGCCTCGCCCCGGCCGTCCTCATCGGCCACGCCATGGGCGCGCTGACCGCCTGGCAGCTCGCCGCCAGGCGGCCCGATCTGGTGCGCGGCGTGATCATCTGCGACATGCGGGCGTCGGCGCTCGGTACGGCCTCGCAGCGGGAGTGGTCGGACTGGTTCGAGGCCTGGCCGGTGCCCTTCGCCACGCTCGCCGATGTACGGAAGTGGTTCGGCGAGGACGACCCGTGGGTGGAGCGGCCGAATCCCGCGCGGGGCGAGTTCTACGCCGAGGTGATGCACGAGTGCGAGGACGGGTGGCGGCCGGTCTTCGTGCCGGACCAGATGCTGCGATCCAGGGAGACATGGGTGTACGACGCGCACTGGGAGGAGCTGGCGCAGGTGCGGTGCCCTGCGCTCGTGGTCCGCGGCCTCGACGGGGAGCTCGGGCGGGCCGAGGCTCAGGAGATGGTGCGGGTGCTGCCGCGCGGGGAGTACGCGGAGGTGGCCGATGCCGGGCATCTGGTGCACTACGACCAGCCTGACGGCTGGCGCGCCGCTATCGAGCCCTTTCTCGAGGCGGTGGGGGCTGCGGGTGAAGCCGGGCGCCTGTGAGCTGGGTGCCTTCTGTCTGACGGCGGCTCAGTACAACCGTGAGCCACGAGGCACTGTCATCCCTTGCTGACCGCCGTCAGGATCTCCGGCAGCCGGGCCGCCGTTCGCGGAGCCGCCAGCCGCAGCCCCAGCAGTGTGACCGCCGCGCCGTACGCCGCCCCGCCCGGCAGCAGCAGCCAGGTCCAGGCGTCCCCGTCCTCGCTGACGTTCAGCCAGATCGTCACCGCGATGACGGGGGCGCACAGCAGGGCCGCCGCGATCATGCCGCCGAAGATCGAGATCCAGGCCAGGCCCGCCTGGCCGGGGGCGACGTTCTTGTAGCCCTCCTGCGGGATGGAGTACGGGAAGCGGGCCGACGTCCAGGCGCCGGTCGCCAGCATCGCGCCGAGGAGGGCGAAGGACAGGCCCAGCACCTCGGGGAGCTTGGGCCAGTCGCCGAGGAGCGCGGTCGTCAGGACGGTGACGAGGACGGCGTACGGCAGGGTGATCAGCAGCAGTGCCAGCGCCCGGCCGCGCAGCTCGACGTAGGCGTCCCTGGGCGAGGAGATCGTCAGCGCGACCATCCAGAACGCGGACGTGTCCTGCCCGAACTGGTTGTACATCTGGATACCGAGCATCCCCGCGGCGAAACAGGCGAAGTAGATCGAGCCGGTGCCCTGAAGCGCGTTGAACAGCGGCACGATCAGTCCGATCGCCAGCGAGGTCACCCAGGCCGCCTTGGTCTTCGGGTCGCGCCAGACGTAGCGCAGGCTGCGCCCCATGACGGTGCCGGTGCGGCCGGCCGGCAGAAGGCGGGCCGGCCCGCTCGGGGCGCGTTCCCGTACGGCGGACTCGGTGACCGCCTGGAGCGTGGAGCCGTCGGGGGACGTCATCAGCGCGGTCAGATGACGGGACCACACGGCGATCAGCGCCACCAACGCACCGGCGCACAGAGCGAGTTGGAGCGCCCCGACCCCGTACGACCCCTCGCTCACCGACCGCACCGCCCCGATCGCGGACGCCGGCGGCACCCAGCGCAGCACGTCCGCCGCCGGGTCGAGCTGGGCCAGGCCGGAGGAACCGAGCCGCTGCGCCCCGAAGTTGACGACCTGCGCGCCGATCGCGATGACCAGTCCGCTCAGCACGGCGAGGTCGCGGCCCCTGCGGCTGGTCAGCAGCCGGATGTTGGCGGTGGCGACGGCCCGCGCGAGCGCCACGCACACCAACAGGGCCAGGACGACGGCGATGACGCCGACGACGTAGGCCGCGCCGCCGTGCGCCAGGGCGATCACCGAACCGGTGAACAGGCAGAGCGTGAACAGGGGGCCGATGCCGACCAGGGAGGCCACGAGCAGTGCCCGGACCAGGGGGCGTGGGCGCAGCGGCAGCATCACCAGCCGCGTCGGGTCGAGGGTCTCGTCCCCGCCGGGGAAGAACAGCGGCATCACGGCCCAGCCGAGCGCGAGCACCGCGACCAGGATGACGGCCACGGAGTCGGCGTGCGCGTGACCGCGCAGCATGATCAGCCCGAGGAACTGCAGCGCGGCGAAGAGGAGGACCACGACCGCCGACGTGACGTAGGCGGCGCGTCGGCCGGCGGACTGTCGCAGGCCGTTTCTGAGCAGTGAAAGTTTCAGTCGTACGACGACTCCGGTCACGTCGGTGCTCATCGTGCCCCGCCGCCCAGCCAGTCGAGGTCCAGGGCGGTGTCGCGGCCGTTCGCGCCGACGAGTTCGAGGAACGCCTGCTGCAGCGAGGCCGCCTCGCCGCGTACTTCGGTGAGGGGGCCGTGGGCCCGGATGCGTCCGGCGGCCATGACGGCGACCCAGTCGCACAGCGACTCGACGAGTTCCATGACATGGGAGGAGAAGAGGACGGTCGCGCCGGAGGCGGTGTAGCGCTCCAGGACGCCCCGGATGGTCTGGGCGGAGACGGGATCGACGCCCTCGAACGGCTCGTCCAGGAACAGCACTTCCGGATTGTGCAGCAGCGCCGCCGCGAGCCCGATCTTCTTGCGCATACCGGTCGAGTAGTCGACGACCAGCTTGTGCTGGGCCCCTGCCAGATCGAGCACGTCGAGCAGCTGGGTGGCCCGCTTGTCGACCTCGGCACCGGGGAGCCCGCGCAACCGCCCTGTGTACGCGAGCAGTTCACGCCCGGAGAGCCGCTCGAAGAGCCGAAGCCCTTCAGGCAGCACCCCGATCCGCGCCTTGACCGCGACGGGGTCCTGCCAGACGTCATGCCCGACGACCTCGACGGACCCCTGATCGGGCCGCAGCAGCCCGGTCACCATGGAGAGGGTGGTCGTCTTCCCGGCACCGTTGGGCCCGACCAGCCCGATGAACTTCCCGGCGGGCAGGTCCAGATCGATCCCCGCAACGGCAACTTGCTGCCCGAATCGCTTCCAGAGCCCACGAACGCGTACGGCGGCTGACGTCATGCATGAACCCTACGGTCAGGTGAGTACCTGAGGGGCGCGGGGAACTGCGCGAGCAACCACATACAACCTGCGGCCGCCCAATTACCGGTCCCGCCCGCACGCATAGGCCAGCGGCGAGATCAACTCCTCCGCGTCCGGCAGCCACCGGTTCGCCGGCGTGGGCCGGCAGGCCCACTGCACGGCCCCCCGGGACCCGAACCGGGTGGGCGGCCCGGCGACCCAGGCCCCCTCCCCGAGCGCCACCAGGTCCAGCGACCCGACCGACCATCCCAGCTTGCGCACCAGTTCGGGAATCTTCACCGACGCACCCGGCAGCACGAAGAAGTTCATCCGGCGATCCGGCGTCAACGTCACCGGCCCCAGCGACAACTCCATCCGCTCCATCCGGGCCAGCGCCAGAAACCCGGCCGTCTCCGGGACGGAGATCGCGTCGAAGGTCCGCCCCGTGGGCAGCAGGATCGACGCGGTGGGCTGCTTCTGCCACATCCGGCGCGCGACGGTCGCGCTGCCCGTCGCCTGCGTCGCCCAGTCGGGGCGTGCGGGGTGCGCGCCGGGCGCGGGGCAGGCGGCATCGCCACAGGAGCAGTACTGCACGCCGTCGACGGCCTCCAGCCAGGTCCCGGGGAACACGTCCCAGTGGCGTTCCTCGGCGTAGCGAACGGCGGTCTCCAGCAGCGTTTCGCCGCGCTGCTTGGGAATCTGTGCGGCTTCGGTGGCCGGGATCGTCTCTTCCACGCTGAACACAACTCCCGCACCCACCTCCGGTTACGGGCGTCGCGCGCGCGGGGGAGGAGCATTGTTTTCTCATTTGGGGCGCATGGGTGCACGTGTGGGGGCGCGTGGGAGGATCCGCGGTCCGCGCTGGGTAGCCACCTGTGGGGTCGGCTACCGCCGTTACCCCGGCAATCCTCGCAAGCCTCGCATTTTCGGTATGTCGACGGGGCATTGATCTTCACGGCCGGAACTTTGCGGTGCACAGCCAGTGCCCCGAGCCGGATTCGGCGGTGGAAGAACGTCAACTCGGTGCGTGGGCAGGCACCGCAGCCACAGGGGGTACGCCATGGCCGCAAGGCCTCTCGTCGCGCGCCAGCCGAACGAACGGCTTCAGGCGCTCATTCAGGAAGCGGGTTGCTCGAACGCCGGGCTGGCCCGCCGGGTCAACATGTGCGGTGCCGAGCACGGGCTCGATCTGCGCTACGACAAGACGTCCGTGGCCCGTTGGCTGCGCGGACAGCAGCCGCGGGGACGGGCGCCGGCGATCATCGCCGAGGCGCTCGGCCGCAAGCTGGGCCGTACGGTCACGATCGACGAGATCGGGATGGCCAACGGCAAGAATCTCGCGTCCGGCGTCGGCCTCCAGTTCTCGCCGACGGTACTGGGAGCCATCGAGCAGGTCTGCGAGCTGTGGCGCAGCGACGTCGGCCGGCGGGACTTCCTGTCCGGCTCGTCCGTCGCCGCGTCCGCGCTGGTCGAGCCGAGCCGCGACTGGCTGATCTCGTCCCCGGACTCGCAGGTGGCCCGCTCGGCGGGGCCGCGGGTGGGGCCGTCCGACGTGGAGGCCGTGCGGGCGATGACGCAGGCGCTCGTGGACCTTGATCACCAGTACGGCAGCGGGCATGTGCGCCCGGTCGTCGTGCACTACCTCAACAGTGTCGTCTCCGGGCTGCTGGCCGGCTCGTACCGGGAGGCGATCGGTCGGGAACTCTTCGCCGCCGTCGCGCGGTTGACCGAGCTCGCCGGGTACATGGCCATCGACACCGGGCAACCGGGGCTCGCCCAGCGGTACTACATCCAGGCGCTGCGTCTCGCGCAGGCCGCGGGAGACCGGGGCTACGGCGGGTATGTGCTGGCCGCCTCCATGAGTCACCTCGCCGCGCAGCTCGGGAACCCGCGTGAGATCGCGCAGTTGGCGCGGGCGGCGCAGGAAGGGGCGCGGGGGCGCGTGACGCCGCGCGCGGAGGCCATGTTCCATGCGGCCGAGGCACGCGGGCATGCGTTGATGGGCGACGCGCGGGCCGCCCAGGTGGCGTCCGGGCGTGCGGTGAGCGCGCTGGAGTCGGCGGACCCGGAGTCCGGGGACGACCCGGCGTGGATCAAGCACTTCGACGAGGCCTATCTCGCCGACGAGTTGGCGCACTGCCACCGCGACCTCGGTCAGGCCGAGGCGGCGGCGCGGCGCGCGGAGGAGTCGTTGGCCGGGCTTCCGGAGACGAAGGCGCGGCGCCGGGCGATCGGTTATGTGTTGCTCGCCACAGCACAGGTGCAGCAGCGCGAGATCGAACAGGCCTGCCACACCGGGCTGAAGGCCGTCGAGCTTCTGGAGAGCCTGCGCTCCAACCGGGGCGCCGAGTACCTGGAGGACTTCCAGCAGCGGTTGGAGCCGTTCCGGGAGGAGCCGGTGGTCAGGGAGTTCGGGGCACGGCTGGATCTTCAGGCCGCGGCGTGAAACCACGGGGTACCGGGGCGTGAACGGCAGGGAAATGAAGGCGCCGAGGCGGAAAGGAGGGCCTGTCCATCGGGTTGGGGGACCGGAGTGTTAGCGCGGTCACATGGACGGACGTCACGTCCTGGGCTGCGTAGCACCCGGATCGGCGGAGCCGGTAGCGTGACCCGACGATTCACAAGGTCCCCCATTAGTAGGAGTCCCGGTGACGCAGAGTGGACGGGGCGAGGAGCCCTCGGCGCGCCCCGCGCGCGAAGGCATCGTGCTGCCCTCCGACGGTGGTGAGCCGCTGCTGCCGGGAATGACGGGCGGGCAGGGCGGCCAGCCGGCATCGGTACCGGCCGCACCGACCCCACCCCCGCCCTCGGCACCGCCGGGCGGCCAGGCCTGGGGCACTCCTTGGGGACCTGAGCAGAACCCGCCGGCACAGCCCGCCGCACCGGGCCAGGCCTGGGGCGCGCAGCCCGGACAGGCGTGGGGCGGGCAGGAGCAGTCGTACCAGGCGCCGCAGCAGCAGGAGCAGCAGTATCAGCCGCCCCAGCAGGAGCAGCAGTACCAAGCGGCGCCCCAGCAGGAGCAGTCGTACCAGCCGCCGGCCCCGTGGGGCGCGGCGCCGGACGCCGGTGGGGGCGCGCAGGGTCCTGCCGGTGCGCCGTCCTACGGCCATGGCGCTCCGGCCGGTGGCTCACCGATGCCCGCGCAGCAGCCGACGTACGGGCAGGGCGGGGCGCTGCCGCCTGCCGCGCCCGCCGGTGCCGGTGGCTTCGGGGCCCCGCTGCCGCCCGCCGACGAAGGCGCCACCCAGTACCTGCCGCCGGTCGTCGGCGCCCCCGCGGGCGTGGACGGCCAGGCCACCCGTTACATACCGCCCGTCGCCGCGCCCGCCGCCGACGAAGGGGCGACGCAGTACATACCGCCGGTCGGCCCGGGGGCCCTGCCGCCGGAGGTGGCCCACGAGAGCACCCAGGTGCTGGGACGGGCCCGGCAGGCGGGCGGCGCAGGACCGATGCCGCCGGCCTCCGGGGGCGACGCGGACGCCACGCAGTACATCCCGCCCGTGACCGGACAGCCGGGCCCGGCCCCGCACGGCGGGCAGCGGCAGCCGCTCTCCGACTTCGACAACCTCTTCCGCAGCGAGCCGGGCGGCGAGCACCCGGCCGCGGCGACCCAGCAGCTGCCGCAGTTCCAGCAGCCCCAGCCCCAGCCGCAACACCCGCACGAGCAGGGGTACTTCCCGCCCGGCTCGCACGGCGGACACGGCCACGGCGGTCATGACGGCGGCCGGGGCGGCCGCGGTGGCCGTACGGGCTCCAGGCTGCCGCTCATCGCCGCCGTCGGCGTCGGTATCGCCGTCCTCGGTATCGGCGCGGGCGCGCTGCTCGCCGGCGGGGGCGAGGACGACAAGAAGAGCGACGACAACAGCCCCGTCTCCGCCACGGCCCCGGCGACGGAGGGCTCCTCCTCGCCGTCCGCCGACCCGGCCGAGCAGCAGGCGATCGCCCTGGACAAGCTGCTGGCCGACAGCGGCGACAGCCGAACCGCGGTGATCAACGCGGTGGCCGACGTGAGGTCCTGCGACAACCTCGGCCAGGCCGCCCAGGACCTGCGCGGCGCGGCCAAGCAGCGCAGCCAGCTGGTCACCGACCTGTCCAAGCTCAGCGTCGACCAGCTCCCGAACCACGCCGCGCTGACCACCGCGCTGACCAAGGCCTGGCAGGCGTCGGCGTCCGCCGACAACCACTACGCGGGCTGGGCCGACCAGGTCGCCGGAAACAAGAAGCTGTGCAGGAAGGGCCAGGCCCGCTCCACCGGGCAGACCCAGGCCGGCAACCGCGACAGCGGCACCGCCAGCGAGCAGAAGAAGACGGCCGCGCAGCTGTGGAACACCATCGCCAAGAAGTACGGCCTGACGGAGCGCCAGCCGACCCAGCTGTAGTGCGGACCGCCCGCGCGGGCCGGGCGGTCAGTTCAGGACGGCGTTCTCGAGCGTCTTCGTCACGTCGATGAAGCTCTTGCGGGCCGCCACCAGCCGGCCGTCCCGCACGACCTGCAGGGTCACCGCGCGGTTGACCAGCCGGGGGTAGCCGACGGAGGCCAGGACGTCCTGGAACTTCCACCGGAGGGTCGGCGTGAGGCCGCCCGTGGAGACCTTCAGGCCCTTGTTCAGGGCCTCGCGCACCGAGTCGGCGCTCACCTCGCCGTCGCCCAGCGACTCGACGACCTTCTTGAACACCGTGTAGGCGATCCACGTGGTCTGCACGCCGGCGTCCGCGGAGTCGATGCGGTTGTCGCCGAAGGCCTGCTCGCTGATCACCTTCTTCATCGCGTCCCAGCGCGGGTCGCTCGCGACCGGGTACCAGCCGGTGATGTACGACCCGTCGTACGTCGACGCCCCGCCGGTCGAGTTGATCACGGTCTGGTCGACGCTGCCGAGGACGGTGGCGGTGCGCACGGCGGGGTACTCCGCGCGGGAGCGCCGGAAGGAGTCCATGAAGGTGCTGGTGCGGTCACCGAGGGCGGGCACCACACAGCCGGCCTCCGACGCGTCGGAGGTGGAGTAGTCCAGCGCCCGCACCGACTGGCTGCCGTACTCGGTGGCGTCCTCGTCGGCCAGCTGGTCGGCCGAGGCCGAGTGCCTGCCCGCCTTGAGGCCGGAATTGAGCAGCTGCGGCAGCTCGTCGCCCGCGATGCTGTCGGGCCGTACCAGCGCGACAGGGCCGCAGGTGCGGGCCAGCTCCTTGCCCAGGCCCGCCAGGAGGGTGGGCTGGCCGCCGTTGACGGGGTAGGAGAGCGGGCTGGTGAACTCGGCGTTGGTGACGCCGTAGCCGCCTATGTACGGGATTCCGGCGCCCTCCAGGGAGGGCAGGAAGGTCTCGCCGTACTGGCTGTAGGAGCCGATGACCGCGACGACGTTCTCCTCGACCGCGCGGTCGGCGCACTTCGCCGCGGCCACGCTGTCGTTGTGGTCGTTGCAGGTGAGGACCTTCAGCTTGCGGCCGCCCAGGCCGCCGTGGGAGTTGATCCAGCGGGCGTACGCCTGCGCGAAGGCCGGCATGCCGGGCTTGTTGGTCGCCTTGGTGTCCTGCGGCGCCCAGGTCATGACCGTGATGGTGTCATCCCCGGAACCCCCCGTGGTGCCAGGGATGACACCGCATCCCACGGCCAGCGACGCACATGCCACCAGCGCCCCCGCCGCTCTGGCGGTTGCTCTGACGGGCCGGTTGGTGATCATGGGGAGGAGGGTGCGGTGCGTGCGTGGCCTGCCGGTCATGGACACGCACGATTCCGCCACACAACAAACCTGGGCGTGACCCTCGGTTACCCGAAGGTGACTTGAAGGTGAATTACGGGG
Organism: Streptomyces sp. NPDC111802; assembly: GCF_055634335.1. Taxonomy (NCBI): domain Bacteria; kingdom Bacillati; phylum Actinomycetota; class Actinomycetes; order Kitasatosporales; family Streptomycetaceae; genus Streptomyces; species Streptomyces sp. NPDC111802. Next base: position 204,197 of record NZ_JBVKCZ010000011.1, read on the forward strand.
GCCGGTGATGCGCGTGTGAAGAGGAACGTACGATCGATGACCGTGCAAGGTTCGGATAGCTCTTCCCGTCGCGGCCGTCGCTCATCCACCATGGGCGGCATGCCACTCAACGACATGCCGTGGTGGCGCTGGCGCAGCAATGTGCGCTCCGCGCTGCACATGCTCTCCGACCAGGTGTTCCAGCGGGACGTCTGGCTGGCCGGCGTCGACGGGTACGGCGACGTCACCGACGCCGTGTATCGCCTGGTCGAGGACACCTGGCTGGACAACTGGTCCGCCGAGAAGTACGTCGGCACGATATTCCGGGACTCGCAGGAGGCGGCGCTCGTCGACACCGCCGTGCTGCGGGTGCTGCGGATCATGCACCAGGTGGGCCCGGACGCCCCGGTCTCCGCGTACGTCGAGCACCAGGCGTGGCCGGAGGCGGTCCGGGCGGCCCGGGACGCGCATGTGCGGATGGCCATGGCCGACGGCGATGACCCGGACGCCCCGCCGCGCACGCTGGAGGTGCTGCGGATCATGACGCGGTCCGCGTAGGGATCCCGGCGGGCCGGGCCGGCGGTCCGGGTGACGGGACGGCTGTCCGCACAGGGGCCCGGATATGGGACCCTGTGCTGCATGAATGAGCAGTCCACGCGAGCCGCGGTCCCCGCCGACCAGTACGTCCTCATCCTGTCGTGCCCCGACAAGCAGGGCATCGTGCACGCCGTGTCGAGCTACCTCTTCATGACCGGCTGCAACATCGAGGACAGCCAGCAGTTCGGTGACCACGACACGGGACTGTTCTTCATGCGCGTCCACTTCTCGGCGGAGGCGCCGGTGACGGTGGACAAGCTGCGGGCGAGCTTCGCGGCGATCGGGGACTCCTTCCAGATGGACTGGCAGATCCATCGGGCCGAGGAGAAGATGCGGGTCCTGCTGATGGTCAGCAAGTTCGGGCACTGCCTGAACGACCTGTTGTTCCGCGCCAGGATCGGGGCGCTTCCGGTGGAGATCGCCGCCGTGGTGTCCAACCACACCGACTTCGCCGAGCTCGTGGGGTCGTACGACATCCCCTTCCACCACATCCCGGTGACCAGGGACAACAAGTCCGAGGCCGAGGCGCAGCTGCTGGAGATCGTGCGCGAGGAGGGTGTGGAGCTCGTCGTGCTGGCCCGCTACATGCAGGTCCTCTCGGACGACCTGTGCAAGCAGCTGAGCGGGCGGATCATCAACATCCACCACTCGTTCCTGCCGAGCTTCAAGGGTGCCAAGCCGTATCACCAGGCGCATGTGCGAGGTGTGAAGCTGATCGGGGCGACGGCGCACTACGTGACCGCCGACCTCGATGAAGGGCCGATCATCGAGCAGGAGGTCGAGCGGGTCGGGCATGACGTCACGCCGGATCAGCTGGTGGCGATCGGGCGCGATGTGGAGTGCCAGGCGCTGGCGCGGGCCGTGAAGTGGCATGCCGAGCGCCGGATTCTGCTGAACGGGCGGCGGACGGTCGTCTTCGCCTAGGAGCTCGGGTCCGACTGCTTCGGGGCGGCTGCGGGTGGTGGTGGGCTGGTCGCGCAGTTCCCCGCGCCCCTGAAGGTACGTGCACTGGACGGCCTATAGGGGCGCGGGGAACTGCGCGAGCAACCACGAACCACCCGCAGCCGCCGACGAATCAGCAACTGTCCCCTTACATCCGGCTCAAGCTCGCCGCCGCGAACAGCACATCCTTGATCGCCTCCCGATCACCCACCTGCCCCGCCGCGGCCTCCTCCGGCGACACATGTCCGGCCGCCAGCCGGCAGAACTCCGCACCGTCCAGCGCCACATGCGCCACCTCGTGCTCCGCGGAGCCGACGGCCGCCGGGGAATCCAGCGGGATCAGCCACTCACCGCCGCCCGAACCCTCGATCTCCAGGCGCAGGCTACGGCCGGGCTCTCCCGCGGGGACGAGGTGCCGGCGCGGCGGCGGCGCCGCCAGTCCCGATCGGCGGCGAGCCGACAGCACCGTGGGGAGCAGACGGGCCGCCAGGTCGACCATGTGGTGCAGATCGCTGCCGGACGGCGCCTCGTACGGGTAGTCCACCGCCTCCGCGATGTCCTCGGCGTGCACCCAGCACTCGAAGGCGCGGTCCAGCATCGCGTCGCGCAGCGGCAGCTCGAATTCGCCGTAGGGGACGGACAGTCTGCCCGTGCCGCCGCCCGTGAAGGACACCGTGCGGACCAGGTCGTGGGTCTGCTCCCGCCAGGGGGCGCGGACGGCGCGGGTGGGCGGGTAGTGCGAGGCCCGCCAGTACGCCTCCGTGCGCCCGGACGGGGTCGCCCGGTCCGCGGCCACGTCGCCCATCGGGTCCGTGAGGCCCAGCGCGACCGCCACCAGCCCGTCGACCGTCAGCAGATGCGCGATGACCCCGGCGACCGTCGTACGACGGCTCGTCGGCTCGTCCTTGCGGAACCACCGCAGCCGCACGGGCGCGTGCCACTCGGCGTCCCCGAAGTCCTGGAGCAGGGCGTCGAGGCGGGCCGTCTCGGCGTCGTAGGGCGAAGCCCAGGCGGGCACCGGGATGCGCGGCGGGCGCCGTTCCAGGCAGCCCTGGAGGACGCGGGCGCGCAGGGACGGGTCCAGGTCGAGGCTCTCGGCGGGATGCAGCAGCCCGACGGCCTCGCGCAGCCGCCGTGCCTCGTCCGCGCAGGAGCCGCAGTCGCCGAGGTGTTCCTCCACGGCCGCCGTCTCCTCCGGTGAGCAGGCGGCCAGCGCCCATGCGCCGAGGAGGGACTTCAGGACGCGGTGCTCCAGGGCGAGCGGCGCCGGGCGCGGCGCGGGCGGGTCCGGCAGGGGGCGTCCGGTGTCCTCGACGGAGGCGCGCGGCAGGGGTATGCGGGGCGGCTCGTCCGGGCGCTGCTTCGGAGCGGGGTGCCGGTCGTCGCCGTTGCCGTCGTTCATGCCGTCGGCGCCTCGGGCGGTGTCGGAGGGAGCGTGCTCCTCCTCGTTCCCGGAGTGCTCATCACCTTGGGAGGAGCCGTCGTACGGTGTCGGCCCCTCGTGTTCGTCGTACGCCTCGAAACGCCCGGCCTCGTTCACGCCGCACCTCCGTATCCCGGCGGTGCCCCCGGGGAGGCGCCGGCGTCGTGGGCCGTGGCCAGCAACTGGAGGCCCAGGCGCAGGCGGCGGCGGGCCTCGTCCTCGGTGACGCCGAGGTCGGCGGCGGTCTGGCGGTAGTCGCGGCGCTGGAAGTAGGCCAGCTCCAGGGCGGCGCGCAGCGGTACGGGCATGGCCTGGACGATGTAGTCGGCGCGGGCGGCGACCGAGGCGTGCCGCACCTTGCGCTCCAGCTCCTCCGTGGGGCTCTGGCCGGCCTGGGCGAGGGCGGCGGTCTCGGTGGCGCGCAGCCGCTGCACGGCGAGGCGGTGGGTCAGGGTGGCGACCCAGGAGCGCAGCGGGCCCTGCTTGGGGTCGTAGCTGTCCGGGTGTTCCCAGATGTGCGTGAAGACGTCGCGTGTGATGTGGTCGGCGGCCCGCTCGTCGGCCAGCACGGTGTGGGCCAGGCCGTGCACGAGGGAGGCGAACCTGTCGTAGAGCTCGCCGAGGGCGGCCGCCTCGCCGCGCGCGAGCCGCTGCTGCATCTTGCGGTCCCAGCGGGGCGGTGCGTCCTTCTTCGCCATCAGGCCCCCCTCACCGGTCCGTCCCGGTCCAGCGTGCGTCTGCCGTCTCCACGAATGTAGTCGGCACGCCCGACAGCGCACGCCCCTTTGTCGCAATGTGCGCCCCTTGCAGAGCCATGGCTGGTGACGCACCTCGCACTCGTGGTAGAGGGCCCGCGGCGCTTCGGACGGGGCCGCGCAGTCGCTTGGCTACCCGGCCATCGTCCGATCAGACACGATCGAACAGGATCGAATGCGATTGAAACAAGCCTTTTCTGATCGGCGACCGTTTTTTGGCGGGTGTTTCAGGGAACAGCCGCTGGGCAGCCGCGCTGCAAGGAAGCGTAGGAGTCGCTTCCGTTTCAGCGAGCGAGGGGCATGGTGGTGATGTTCAAAGTGACCGGCGGCGAGCGGGGCGACTGGTCCGTGCTCCAGGTGTCGGGCGAGCTGGATCTGGTGACCTCGCCGGGGCTGCGGCAGCACATCCATGACGTGGTGGCCGAGGGGCGGCACAGCCTCGTCCTCGATCTGTCCGATGTGATGTTCTGCGACTCCAGCGGTGTCGGCGTCCTCATAGCCGCCCGCCGGCTGATCCGCTCCTGCCAGGGCAGCCTGCGGCTGATACTCCCGGCGCAGGGCGCGGCGGAGGGCTCGCACGTCAACCGGGTCCTGGGGGCGCTGGGGGTGCGCAGGCTGTTCGACGTCCACCCCGATCTGGCGTCGGCGGTCAAGGACGAGGCCGGTCCGCTGTCGGCGTGAGAGCCGCCGCCCCGGCGCAGGCGTGAAGAGACGCCGCTCTGCCACATCGTTGTCCCAAAATTCCCCCGGTCTTGGCACAACCGCCGCTTTCCCGCGCCCGCACGGCCCCCGGCGTCGTACGCTCCGTGGCAGATGCACCCCAGATGACGTAAGGCGGCCCGATAAGACATGGTCAGCAGCGAGTACGAGCGCAGGATCGCCGCCCGGTTCGCCACCTTCGACCAGGACGGCAACGGCTACATCGACCGGGAGGACTTCAACGCGGCGGCCAAGGCGCTGCTCGCGGAGTTCGGCACCCCCGCCCGCTCCGACAAGGGGCAGGCCCTCTACATCGGCGCCGAGGCGTTCTGGCAGGGCATGGCCGGGATCGCGGACCGTGACGGCGACCAGCGCATCACCCGCGACGAGTTCGTGAACGGCGCCGTCAAGCGGCTGCGTGACAACCCCGACCGGTTCGCCGAGATCGCCCGTCCCTTCCTGCACGCCGCCCTCGCCGTGGCCGACCTCGACGGCGACGGAGCCGCCACCGTCACCGACACCGCGCGGGTGCTCGGCTGCCTCGGTGTGCGGCAGGACATCGCCCAGGCGGCGGCCGCCACACTCGACACGGACGGCGACGGCAAGGTGGCGGAGAGCGAGATCGTGACCGGGTTCGCCCGCTACTTCACCGTCCCCGAATGATCCGCGCGGCCCGGACTCCTACGCTCCCGAAAAGCGCTCCCTGAGCTTGTACTTGAGCACCTTCCGCAGGGTCTCGTTGCGCGGAAGGGCGTCCACCACCTCCAGCTGCTCCGGCAGCTTGTGCGTCGACAGCCCTTCCCCGCGCAGATACGACGTCAGCGCCTCCAGCGTCAGCCGCCGAGCGTCGGCCGGCTGTTCCACGACCGCGCAGACCCGCTCCCCGCGCTCCGGATCCGGCAGCCCGATCACCGCCACGTCCCCGACCGCGGGGTGCCGGTGCAGCAGATCCTCGATCTCCTTCGCCGAGATGTTCTCGCCCTTGCGGATGATCACGTCCTTCAGACGGCCGGTCAGCACCAGATGGCCGCTGTCGGTGAGATGCCCGAGGTCGCCGGTGCGCAGAAAGCCCTCCTCGTCGAAGGCCGCCGCCGTCTGCGCCGGATCCAGATAGCCCCGGCACACCGCCTCCCCGCGCAGCCGTACCTCGCCGTCCACGATCCGTATCTCCATCCCCTCCGGCGGCCGCCCCTCCGTCGTCGCCAGGTTCTCCGCCGTGTCGTCCGGCGCCCCCATCGTGATCATCGGCACCTCGGTCATGCCGTATCCGTGGGTCAGCTGCACCCCCATCTCGCGCACCACCGCGTGATACACCTCCGGCGGCTTCGGCGCCCCGCCGCCCGCCAGCAGCCGCAGCGAGGGGAGCACCTTCCCGCCGCCCGGATACCTGCGCTGCTCGGCCAGGAACATCGAGTAGAACGCCGTCGACCCGCCCGCGATCGTCACGCCGTGCCCGCGGTACCCCGCCAGCGCCTCCGGCAGCGCGAACTGCTCGAACAGCACCGCGGGGAAGCCGTACAGCAGCACCATGACCATGTAGTCCGGGCCGCCTATGTGGGCGTAGGGGAAGGCGATCGAGCCGACGTCGGCGGACGTGGGGCGCAGGGCGTGCCCCAGGCAGGAGCCGCCCGCGATCAGTGAGCGGTCCGTGTGCAGGACGCCCTTGGGGTCGGACGTGGTCCCCGAGGTCCAGTAGATCCAGCGCACGGAGGTGCCCTCGGCCGGCGGCGGGGGCAGCACCGGGGGATCGCCGTCGGGCAGGGTGTCGTACGCCTCGAAGATCCCCTTCGCGCCCAGGCGCCGCGCCATCTCGGTGTGGTCGAAGCCCCGCCACTCGCCCGGCACCGCGAAGAACTCCGCCTTCGACTCCCGCAGCGCGAAGCCGACTTCGCGGTCCCGGTAGAACGGGATGACCGGCGACTGCACGGCGCCGAGGCGGGCCAGCGCGAACGACAGCAGGGCCGTCTCGATACGGGTGGGCAGCTGCCAGGCGACGACCGTGCCGGGGCGTACGCCCATGTCGTACAGCCCGGCCGCGACACGCTCGGCACGCGCGCGTAGCTCGCCGAAGGACAGGGAGCGCCGGTCCTGGAGGAGGACCGGACGGTCGGGGGTGAGGTCGGCGCGGCGGGCGAGCAGGTCCCAGAGGGTGCGGGAGGAACTCAGGGCGTGCGCGGTGTCGTTCACGACATCCCCCTTTTGCTGACGGCGTGTCAGATCGTGCGGAGAGCGTAGGACTCGGCGCCTTGTCGGTCCAGGGGTGCGGGGTTAGCCTGCGAATGAATCTGACGGACCGTCAGGCAGGTGGTGGATGAATCTCACGTACACGCCCGAGGAGGAGGAGTTCCGGGCGCGGCTGCGGGAGTGGCTGGCCGAGGCGCTGCCCGCGCTGCCGCCGAAGCCGTCCCCGGACGACTGGCCGGGCCGTCGGGCCTACGACCTCGGCTGGCAGCGGATGCTCCACGACGCCGGGTACGCCGATGTGGGGTGGGACGCCTCTCCGACCGTACGGCTGATCTTCCTGGAGGAGACCGAGAAGGCGGGCGCCCCCTATGTGGGCGCGAACTTCGTCGGGCTGCTGCACGCGGGGCCGACCATCGCGGCCGAGGGCACCCCCGCACAGCGGGCGCGCTGGCTGCCGCCGATCCTGCGGGGCGAGGAGGTCTGGTGCCAGGGCTTCAGCGAACCGGACGCCGGATCCGACCTCGCGGCACTGCGCACGCGCGCGCGCAGGGACGGCGACGACTATGTGGTGAGCGGATCCAAGATCTGGACCTCCCACGCCGAAGTGGCCGACTGGTGCGAGCTGTTGGTGCGCACCGACCCCGAGGCGCCGAAGCATCGCGGAATCAGCTGGCTCGCCCTGCCCATGGACGCGCCGGGCATCACCGTGCGGCCCCTGAAGACCCTCGCCGGGTCGGCAGAGTTCGCGGAGGTGTTCCTCGACGAGGTGCGGGTGCCGGTCGCCAACCGGGTCGGGGACGAGAACGACGGCTGGCGCGTGACGATGGTGACCCTGTCCTTCGAGCGCGGCACGGCCTTCGTGGGCGAGGTGGTCGCCTGCCGGCGCGTGCTGCGCGAACTCGCCGGTGAGGCGCGTGAGAACGGGCGCTGGGACGATCCGGCGCTGCGGCGGAGGCTGGGGCGGCTGAACGCCGAGTTCCGGGCGCTGTGGCGGCTGACGCAGTGGAACGTGAGCGAGGCCGAGGCCACCGGCGGGGTGCCCGGCGCTGGGGGTTCGGTTTTCAAACTGAGGTACTCGCACGCCCGTCAGGAGCTCTACGACGCGGCGGCCGACGTACTCGGTCCCGCCTCGCTGGATCTCGACCGTCCGTGGATGCTGGACCGGCTGTCGTCCCTGTCGTACACCATCGCCGCCGGCACCTCGCAGATCCAGCGGAACATCGTCGGGGAGCGGATCCTCGGTCTGCCGAAGGAGCGATGACGGATGCGATTCCAACTCACTGAGGACCAAAGGGCATTGCGCGACGGTGTGCGCGAGCTGCTGGGCCGGCGCTTCGGGGCGGAGGCGCTGAGGGCGGCCGTCGACAAGCCCGGTCACCTGGACCGGGCGCTGTGGCGGGAGCTCGGCGCGGCCGGGTTCTTCGCGCTACGGCTGCCCGAGGCGCGGGACGGGGTCGGACTCGGCCTGCCCGAGGCGGTGTTGGCCTTCGAGGAGGCGGGGCGGGCGCTGGTGCCCGGACCGCTGGTGGCCACCCATCTCGCGGCGGGGACGGTGCCCGGAGCGGCGACGGGGGAGACGGTCGTGACGGCCGTCGCCAACGGGCTCGTGGAGTGGCTGGCGCAGGCGGACGTCGTACAGGGGGACGCGGCAGGGGCCGTACCGCTGAGATCGGTCGACCCGCTGACACCCCTGCACCAGGTCCCCACGGCCCTCGCCGTCGACCCCGTGGCCGTCCTGCTCACCGCGTCCGAACAACTGGGCAGCGCCACGCGCGTGTGCGAAATGGCCGCGCAACACGCCCGGACGCGTGAGCAGTTCGGGCGGCCGATCGGGGCCTTCCAGGCGGTGAAGCATCTGTGCGCGGAGATGCTGGTGCGCACGGAGACGGCCCGTGCCGCGGTCTACGCGGCGGCCGTCACGGCCGACCCGGCCGACATCCACACAGCGCGGCTGCTCGCCGACGAGGCCGCCGTGCGCGGTGCGCGCGACTGTCTGCAGGTGCACGGCGGCATGGGATTCACCTGGGAGTTCGAGCTCCATCTGCATCTGAAGCGCGCCTGGGTCCGAACGCACCGTGCCGGTGAGATTACGGACAGTGAGGAGTCTCTGGCCGCTGAACTTCTCGCACACCCGACCTAAAGCGCCCTGGTCTGCGGTCCCGCCGTCTATGCCCGCCCGGATGTCGCGGATTGTGGCATACCGGAATTACGGAGCGTTGATATCGGGTTGTGTCCTACGCGTGACTCGTCACGGCCTGGAGTCGGCGGTTCGCTCCGGTACCTTGTGTGAGATGCGAGTGGTTCCGAGCACGAGCCATGCCGGAGTTGCCTTTGAGGCGGCTCCGGATCCGGCGGTGCGCGCCGCTGCTCGCAAGGCGGGAGGGCGGTCTGTCCCCGCCTGTTCGACTCCCCGCGACAAGCGTCGCACAGTATGCCGCACGGGTACTCCTTCACGCTGGAATATGCCCGAAGCGCTTGTTGGGGTGACTGTACGTCAACCATGCTGTCAGCTAAGGGATTCACGTTCCGTGACCCTGGCTCTGGCCATTGATCTGGCCATGAAAAGAATGGCTAGGATCGTGGCCCTCGTGAGGCGCGGGGCTATGAGTCCGCCGGTTCGGATGGTGTGAGCGGTGCAGGTGCTTCAAGTGCAGCTGGAGATCCGGCCCGACCCCGCTGAAGTGGGGCGAGCCCGGCGATGGGCCCGCTCGCGGCTCGCCGGATCCGGGATAGGTGCCGATGAGCCGCTCGCCGAGACGCTGATCCTGCTCGTCTCCGAACTCGTCACCAACGCCGTGGTGCACACCGGCTGTCCGGCCGTGCTGCGGCTCTCCCTGCCCGGAGCCGCTCAGGACTCCGCCACCGTGCGCCTCGAGGTGGCCGACCGCAGTGGCCGCGCGCCCGTGCCCCGATGTGCCGACGGTGATGCGACGGGCGGCCGCGGACTCGCCCTCGTCGACGGACTCGCGGACCGCTGGGGCTGGTGCACCGAGGGCGCCGGCAAGCGGATCTGGTGCGAACTGGACCGGGGCGCACAGTCGCAGGGTGCCGCTGCCGCCTACGGGAGCGGGTCGTCTGCCTACGAAGGGCTTGCGTACGAGGCGGTGTGACGGGCGCACGGCGCGGTTGGTGCGCCGGGCTTCGGTGCACGGTTGCAGAAAGCGCTGTCCCCTTCAGCTCGGGTGAGCATCGGTGCGCCCGGGCATGCTTCTGTGCGCGGTTCCTATAAATAGGGCGTAAGTAACAAATCCCCGAGTGGGTGTTGACGCCGCGTGGTCGGCTGATCACGCTTGTGGTCAGCGATTCGCCGTGAGGGGACGACGAGGACTTCGGTGACGGGAGCCCTTGCCGAGTGTGGGTCGTGATCGGCGCCGGTCTCTCCCCGGGCCAGGAGAGACCGGGGCGGGTACGCCGGAGTCGGGTGGCGGCGCGCGGTGACGTGCTCGGGGCGGATGGGGCGACGCCCCGTTCGGGCGCGGCCGAGAGCTGGGGGAGCCGCGCCGCCGCCCGGCCTCGACGAGTGCGGCGAGTGCCGCCGCCCGTCGGAGAGTCGGGAGGTCAGAGCACGGCCACGGGTGCGACGGGAGTCCCCGTGCCGCCGACGAACGGCTCGGGCATCGCCGACAGCAGGAACGCATAGCGCCCCTCTTGTCCACAGGCTGTGGACAACTCTTCGAGATTCCAGTTCTGGCCCTGGAGCATCCCCATTTCCACCAGGTCGAGCGCATGCACCGGCAGCCACAAATCCTCTGTCTCGGGCGGAAATATCTCAAACGTGAGGGTGTCGTTCGCCACGGCCGCCACATCGCGCGCGTGGAACCACTCCGGTGTGCGGATCGACAGACCGGGCGAGGGATAGCCGTACCCGTGCTTGTCTCCGGCGAGATAGACCTGGATCTGCCCTGTCCGTACGAGCACGATGTCGCCGGCGCGCACCCGCGTGCCCGCGAGTTCCTCGGCCGCCTCCAGGTCCTCCGGCGTGACCGCGTGGCCGCCGTCCAGCCGAGCGACGCCCCGCGCGCGTGCCACGTCCAGGAGCACCCCGCGCGAGACGATGTGCCGCGCCTTGTCGATACCGCTGAACTCGGCGCCGCCGTGCGGGGTGATGGTGTCGGCGGGACGGCCGTTGTAGAGCCGGCCCGAGTGCGAGACATGGGTGAGCGCGTCCCAGTGGGTGGCCGTCTGAAGGCCCATCGTCACGGCGTCGTCGCTGCACGCGACGGTTCCCGGGCCGAAGAGCTCCTGGTTGATCTGCACCATGACGTGCAGGGGGTTGACCCGCCCGGGGATCATCCCGGTCTGCACGCCGTCCTGCTTCAACGGCAGGGCGAGCGGGACGCGGCGTCCGGTGCGCACACAGCCGGCCGCCTCGCGGACGACCTCGTCGGTGATCAGGTTCAGGGTGCCCCTCTCGTCGTCGGCGCCCCAACGGCCCCAGTTGTTCACGCGCTTGGCGATCTCGTGGAACGCGGCCGGCAATGACATCGGTCCTCCCCGGGGGCTTGTCCCCGCGTATCTGACGGGTCGTAGAATCTGAGTCGAATCTAACGGACCGTCAGAAACTGCGGGAAGGGGCCGGGGCGTGGGGAACTTCTTGGCAGGCAAGGTCGTCGCCGTGACGGGCGCGGGGCGGGGCATCGGACGGGCGGTGGCGTTGGCCGCCGCGGCCGAGGGGGCGCGGGTCGTCGTCAACGACTACGGGGTGTCCGTGGACGGGGTCTCGCCCACCAGCGAGATCGCCGAGGCCGTCGTCAAGGAGATCGAGGCGGCGGGCGGGGAAGCGGTCGCGGTGGCCGACGACGTGTCCACGATGGCGGGCGGACAGCGGATCGTCGACACGGCGCTGTCCTCCTACGGGCGGATCGACGGGGTCGTGTGCGTCGCCGGGATCCTGCGCGAGCGGATGCTGTTCAACATGTCCGAGGAGGAGTGGGACCCGGTGGTCGCCACTCATCTGAAGGGGACGTTCACCGTGTTCCGGGCCGCGTCGGCGGTGATGCGCAAGCAGCGGGCGGGGACCTTGATCGGGTTCACCAGCGGCAACCACCAGGGGTCGGTCTCGCAGGCCAACTACAGCGCGGCGAAGGGCGGGATCATCTCGCTGGTGCGGAGCGCCGCGCTCGGCCTGAACAAGTACGGGGTGACCGCGAACGCCGTCGCGCCGGTCGCCCGTACCCGGATGTCGGCCAACGTGCCCATGGAGCTGGCGGAGATCGGGGAGCCGGAGGACGTGGCCGCCCTGGTGGTGTATCTGCTGTCGGACGCGGCTCGGGAGCACGGGGTGACGGGGCAGGTGTACACCGTCGCGGGGCCGAAGATCGCGGTGTGGGCTCAGCCGCGGGAGCTGCGCTCCGCCTATGCCGACGGGTCCTGGACGCCTGAGCGGATCGCGGAGGTGCTGCCGGGGTCCGTGGGCGTGGATCCGATGCCGATGCTGGCTCGGGTGGAGGCGATGGAGAGGGCGGCGCGGGACGGTACGCGGCCCAACGCCTGAGAGAGGAGACGTCAGTGGACTTTGGGTTCAGCGCCGCAGATGACGCGTTCCGGGTGGAGGCCAGGGCGTGGCTCTCCGAGCATGTCGACGGTGCTCAGGACCGTCGTACCTGGGAACGGACCCTCGGCAAAGCCGGGTGGATCGGGCTCGAGTGGGGCGAGGCGGGGTTCGGGAACCGCACCGCCACGCTCACCCAACAGGTCGTGTGGGCGGAGGAGTACGCGCGGTCGGGGGCGCCGCCGCGGTCCGGGCACATCGGGGAGAAGCTGTTGGCTCCGACCCTGCTCGCGCATGGGAGTGATGAGCAGAAGGCCCGCTTTCTTCCGCCGATCGCCGTCGGCGAGGAGCTGTGGTGCCAGGGGTACAGCGAGCCCGGGGCGGGGTCGGACCTCGCGGGGGTGCGTGCGAGGGCCGAGCGGGCCTCGCACGGGACGTACCGCGTCACCGGACAGAAGATCTGGACCTCCCTCGCCCATGAGGCGGACTGGTGCTTCGTGCTGGCCCGTACCGAGCCGCAGTCCCGGCGTCATCACGGCCTGAGCTTTCTGCTCGTCCCGATGGACCAGCCGGGCCGTATCGAGGTCCGGCCGATCCGGCAGATGACCGGCACCAGCGACTTCAACGAGGTCTTCTTCGACGGCGCGCACGCGCGCGTGGAGCATCTCGTCGGGGGTGAGGGCGCGGGCTGGAAGGTCGCGATGAGTCTGCTCGGGTTCGAACGGGGGGTCTCCACGCTCGCCCAGCAGATCGGGTTCGCGGGGGAGTTGGGGCAGGTCGTGCGGGCGGCCGTGCGGTCCGGGGCCGTGGTGGATCCCGTGGTACGGGAGCGGTTGGTGCGGCAGTGGGCCGAGTTGCGGGTGATGCGGTGGAACGCCCTGCGGACGCTGGGAGGTTCGGGGGACGCGGGGGCGCCGAGTGCGGCCAAGCTGCTGTGGGGTGGCTGGCATCAGCGGCTGGGGGAGCTGGCGATGCAGGTGCGGGGTGCCGAGGCGAGCGTGGGGCCGCGGGAGTGGGCGCCCTCTTCGCCGTACGAACTCGACGCCGCGCAGCAGCTGTTCCTGTTTTCCCGCGCCGACACGATCTACGGGGGCTCGGACCAGGTTCAGCGCACGATCATCGCCGAGCGGGTGCTCGGTCTGCCCAGGGAGCCCAAGGGGGTCGTCTGATGCGCGGTGTGATGTACGACGGCAAGCGGGTCGAGGTCGTGGACGATCTGGAGGTGCGGGAACCGGGGCCGGGTGAGGTGCTGGTGGCCATCTCTGCCGCGGGGTTGTGCCACAGCGATCTGTCTGTGGTGGACGGGACCATACCCTTCCCGGTTCCTGTGGTGCTGGGCCATGAGGGGGCCGGGGTCGTGGAAGCGGTCGGTGTGGGCGTCACCCATGTGGAGCCCGGGGACCATGTGGCCCTGTCCACGCTCGCCAACTGTGGTGTGTGCCCCGAATGCGACCGGGGGCGGCCGACCATGTGCCGGTCGGCCATAGGGCGGCCGGGGCGGCCGTTCCGGCGTGGTGAGCAGGCGGTGTTCCAGTTCGCGTCCAACTCCGCCTTCGCGGAGCGGACCGTGGTGAAGGCGGTGCAGGCGGTCCGGATCCCGAAGGACATTCCCCTGCCGTCCGCCGCGCTGATCGGGTGCGGGGTGCTGACGGGTGTGGGCGCCGTGCTGAACCGGGCGCGGGTCGACCGCGGGGACCGGGTGGTCGTGATCGGGGCCGGAGGGATCGGGCTCAATGTCATCCAGGGGGCCCGGATCGCGGGGGCGCTGCGGATCGTGGCGGTGGACGCCAACCCGGCGAAGGAGGCGGTGGCGCGGCAGTTCGGTGCGACGGACTTCCTGACCTCGGTGGAGGAGGTGCGCGAACTGCTGCCGACGGGGGCCGACCACGCCTTCGAGTGCGTGGGGCGTGTCGAGCTGATCCGGGCGGCCGTCGATCTGCTCGACCGCCACGGTCAGGCCGTACTCCTCGGGGTCCCCGCCGCCACGGCCGAGGCGTCCTTCCTGGTCTCCTCGATGTACCTGGACAAGTCGATCCTGGGCTGCCGGTACGGGTCGTCGAGGCCGCAGCGGGACATCGCGCTGTATGCCGAGCTGTATCGGGCCGGACGGTTGCTGCTGGACGAGTTGGTGACGGCGACGTATCCGGTGGAGGACTTCGAGAAGGCGCGGGCTGACGCGGAGGCGGGGCGGGTGGCGCGGGGCGTTCTGACGTTCTGAGGGCGGCGCGACGGGGGTGCCCGGCGGCGGGCTCCCGGGTCAGGACACGCGCACGCTCGCCGTCCGGCGGAACGCGCGCCGGTACGCCGTAGGCGTCACCCCCAGGGCCGCCTGGAGGTGCTGGCGCATCGACTGGGCCGTGCCGAAGCCCGCTTCGCCGGCCACCTGGTCGACCGAGAGGTCGGTGGACTCCAGGAGGTGGCGGGCGCGTTCGACGCGTTGCTGGGTGAGCCACTGGCCGGGGCTGATGCCGACCTCCTCGCGGAAGCGGCGGGTGAAGGTGCGCACCGACATGGCCTCCTGGTCGGCCATGTCCCGCAGCTGGATCGGCTCGTGGAGGCGGCCCAGGGCCCACGCGCGGGCCGATGTCGTGGACGACTGCTGCGGGTCGGGGACCGGGCGATGGATGTACTGGGCCTGGCCGCCGTCCCGGTGCGGCGGTACGACGGTGCGGCGGGCCACCTCGTTGGCGATCGCCGTGCCGTGGTCGCGGCGCACCATGTGCAGGCACAGGTCGATGCCGGCCGCGACCCCGGCCGAGGTCAGCACGTCCCCGTCGTCGATGAACAGCACGTCCGCGTCGACCTCGATCCGCGGGAACAGCCGCTGAAAGCGCTCGGCGTCGGCCCAGTGCGTGGTCGCCGGGCGCCCGTCGAGCCGGCCGGCCGCGGCGAGGACGTAGACACCGGTGCAGATGGAGGCCACGCGGGTGCCGGGGCGGATGTGGGCGAGCGCGGCGGCCAGCTCCTCGGTCAGCACGCCCTCCTCGTAGACCGGGCCGAGCTCGTACGACGCCGGGATGATCACGGTGTCGGCGGTGGCCAGGGTCCGCGGGCCGTGCTCGACCTGGATGGCGAAGTCGGCGTCGGTCTGGACGGGGCCCGGCGGCCGCACCGAGCAGGTGACGACCTCGTACAGATGCCGCCCCAGCGCGTCCTTGGGGCGGCCGAAGATCCGGTGCGGGATGCCGAGCTCGAAGGGGAGGAGGCCGTCGAGGGCGAGGACGACCACGCGGTGCGGTCGGAACCCGGGCTCGGGCTCGGGCATCGGCATGGGCTCGGATTCATGGCGCTCCGGCTCACTGGACATAGGGCGCTCCGGTTCATCGCTCATGGCCCGATCCTAGCGAATGCTGTCTTCCGGGCCAGTGGATCTGTGGCACCGGAGGCCCGAAGCTCGTTGTCGTGACGCAGACAACCGAAGCCGCCGCCGTCGACCAGTCCTCGCCGGGGCCACGCCGTACTCGTATCCACCGTGCCTGGTTCGTCGCCGCCGTCGCCTTCGTGACGATCCTCGGCGCGGCCGCCTTCCGCTCCCTGCCGGGGCTGCTCATCGACCCGCTGCACCAGAAGTTCGGCTGGTCGCGCGGCACGATCGCGGCCGCCGTATCCATCAACCTCGCGCTGTACGGTCTGACCGCCCCCTTCGCCGCCGCCCTGATGGACCGCTTCGGCATCCGGCGGGTCGTCGCGATCGCCCTGATCGTGATCGCGCTCGGCTCGGGTCTGACGGTGTGGATGACGGCTGCCTGGCAGCTGCTGCTGTGCTGGGGCCTGTTGGTGGGCCTCGGCACGGGTTCGATGGCGCTGGCCTTCGCGGCGACGGTCACCAACCGCTGGTTCACCGAGCGGCGCGGTCTGGTCACCGGCATCCTCACCGCCGCCTCGGCCTCCGGCCAGTTGATCTTCCTGCCCGTGCTGTCCCTGATGGTCGAGGCCGGCCACTGGCGCCCGGCCGCCGTCACGGTCGCCCTCGCCGCCCTCGCGGTCGTCCCCTTCGTCTGGCTGCTGCTGCGCGACCACCCGGCCGACGTGAACCAGAAGCCGTACGGCGCGAAGGAGTTCGTGCCCAAGCCGCCCCCCGCCCGGGGCGCCGCCCGCCGGGCCGTGACGGTGCTCTTCTCGGCGGCCCGCACCGGTCCCTTCTGGCTGCTGGCCGGCACCTTCGCGATCTGCGGGGCCTCCACCAACGGCCTCATCCAGACCCACTTCGTGCCCGCCGCCCACGACCACGGCATGGCCGTCCCGGCCGCCGCCTCGCTGCTCGCGGTCATCGGCGTCTTCGACGTCGTCGGCACGATCGCGTCCGGCTGGCTCACCGACCGCTTCGAGCCGCGCCGCCTCCTCGCTGTCTACTACGCCCTGCGCGGCATCTCGCTCCTCTTCCTGCCGATGCTGCTGGCCCCTTCGGTCCACCCGCCGATGATCTTCTTCATCGTCTTCTACGGCCTCGACTGGGTCGCCACCGTCCCGCCCACCGTCGCCCTGTGCCGTGAGCAGTACGGCGACGACAGCGCGATCGTCTTCGGCTGGGTCCTCGCCTCCCACCAGGTGGGCGCGGCGCTGGTGGCCTTCCTCGGCGGAGTCGCGCGGGACGTCTTCGGGACGTACGACATGGTCTGGTACGCCTCCGGGGCGCTGTGCGCGGCCGCGGCGCTGATGGCGCTGGTGATCCGGCGGCGGACCGCGCCGGTGACGGCGATGGCGGCCTGAACCCCTACTGCTGGGTGGGCGGCCCTGACGGCCCCGTGGCGGCCGTGGCCCTACAGGAACCGCCCCTTGTGGAACAGCAGCGGCGCCGCGTCCCCGTCGGCCGCCCCCAGCGCGTCCACGCGTCCTACGACGATGAGGTGGTCGCCCCCCGTGTGCACGGCGTGGATCGTGCAGTCGATCCACGCGAGCGTGCCGGCGAGGCGCGGGGAGCCCGACACGGGTGCCCTGTCGTACGTCACCCCCGCGAACTTGTCCGCGCCGCTCACCGCGAAACCGCGGCACAGCTCGCCCTGGCCGGCGCTCAGGACGTTCACACAGAAGACGCCCGCGCGGGCGATGCGCGGCCATGTCGTCGATGTGCGGCCGACCATGAAGGCGACCAGGGGCGGGTCGAGGGAGAGGGAGGAGAAGGACTGGCAGGCGAAGCCGGCGGGGGAGGGGGTGGAGGGGGTGGAGGGGGCGTCGGGGGTTGCCGGTGCCGTGACAACGACCACGCCCGTGGCGAAGTTCCCCAGCACCCGCCGGAATTCGGCCGGCGGGATCGGCGCCCGCTCGTCCTCGCCGACACACCGCAGTCGTGGGCGCGGGAGGGCTGCTACGGGCGGCGCGTCGGCCGACCTGAGGTAGCGGACGGCGGCGGCCGCCATTCCTGCGTGTCCCATCACGAAAACCATTGAAACTGACGCATCGTCAGAAGTGAAGACCCGGGACGGCCGATACCGGTACCCGCGCACCGGCCGCCCCCGCGACCGTCATCGCCCCGCGACCGTCACCGCCGCCGTGCCCTTCTGCCGCGGCTCCTCACAAGGAGTACGACACAGAAGCCGCCGAGGCCCGCGAGCAGCCACATCAGGTAGCCGGGAGTGCCGCTCTCGTCGGTGGCCGAGTCCGCCGCCCGCGCCGGGTCCCCCGGTGGGCCGGAGCCGTCCTGCCCCGGCGTGCCGCCGGGCTGCGAGGAGTCGGAGGCAGCCCCGCGCGGTGTGTTGTCCGCGCCCATCCACACACGTGACGCACCCGCACCCGGCACCACCGACTCGGCGGCCATCGAGGTGTCCTGCGGCATACCGGACCAGCGGCCGGTGAAGGCCTTGTCGTCGCTCACCCGCTCGAACTCGACCCGGCCGAAGTCGACGCCGCCGAAGATGTACGTCCTGGTCTCGATGTAGTCGCCGTTGCGCGTTCGACGGGTGACCTTGAACTCGCCGTCCTGGTAGGAACGTACGTACTGCTTGAAGGTGTCCTCGGGCTTCCAGCGGGTTCCGGTGACCCAGTCGCTCACGTCACCCCGGTCGATGAGGTCGCCGTAGGCGGTCGGCGAGCTCGCGGCCCGTTCGCGGTACCACTCGGCGGCGACCCGGCTGAGATAGACCCGCCGCAGTTCGGCGTACTCGGGCCCCTTGTTCACCGCCTTCTCGATGCCCGGCAGGATCAGGTCGCGGAACACCTTCTCGTTGCGTGTCTGCGTCGCCTCGCTCTGCTTCCCGCAGGACGCCGCGCCTGCGTCGTCGTTCCCCCTCGCGGCGAGGTACTGGGACTCCATCTTGACCGAGAGCGGAGCGTCGAGGATGTACAGCTCGTCGCCCTTCGCGGAGACCTCGGCCGGAGCGGGGACGATCCAGGTGCGGAAGGACATGCACTGCCCGGAGATCCGGTCCCAGAAGCGTTGCCCCAGCGAGGTGTTCGGATGGATCAGCCGGGCCGTCGTCTTCTTCAGGCGCAGGTCGGCCTGGAGCAGGATGCGGCCCGCGTCCGTACGTCCCAGTTCGGCGTCGACGATCCGGTCGGGCTCGTTCGGGTTGAGGTTCACCCAGAACGTGGAGGCGGGCAGCGCCAGCCACACGAAGAACGCGTCGGAGGCCTCCCGCGCGGTCCGTACGCCCGTCGAGGACCGCCGGGCGGCGTCGCTGCCGCCGGTGTCGGCGCCGAAGGCGTACCGCAGCCCGTTGCCCGGGTCGGAGAGATAGCGCAGTTCCAGGGTGGAGAAGTCGATTCCGCCGGGCGCCGCACCGGGATCGGCGAGCGCCCGCGTCAAGCCGCTCGCGTGCCGCTCCGACTTGTCACAGTCGGGGACGGCCCGCGCCCGTGTCCCCGCGGTGCTGAAGGCCGCCTGGTTCAGGGTGCCCGTGGCGGGCGTGGGGCAGGGGGACGACGGTTCCGTGGTCATGATGTCGGAGGTCTCGTTCTGGTAGGAACGCAGGACCTCCCTTTCCTCCGCGTAGTTCTCGCCCGCCTTCTTCATTCCCTGCTTGAGGCTCGGCCCGGCTGCCTTGCCGCGCAGTTCGCTCCGCGTCTTGTACTCGTTGTTGATCGATTTCTTCGCGGCGGCCCGCTGGTTGGCCGGGAGTGTCTGAGCCTGCTTCAGCTCCTGTTTCCACTGCGCGATCTCCGTTTCGGTGAGCGCGAAGTCGTAGGCGTGATAGCGCCTGGCGTCCGGATCGACGAGCTGCCGGCACACCTCGCAGTAGTAGCGCTCGGATCCCCAGGTCAACTGCTTGAGCGAGGCTTCAGGATGCTCGGATCGCAGGGCCTCGATGGCCTTCAGGGCGAGTTCCTCGGAATGGAGGCCGGTCCTCTCGTCCGCCGCCTCGTACTTCTTGCGCCCCTCACCCGGGAAACTCATGGCGCCGATCATCAGCAGATTCTCGGTGCCTCTCTTGTACAGCCGCTCGTACTCACCCTCGGGAAGGCAGTTCCTGACGTATTCCAGGGGCACCTTCTGGTACACGACGATCGGCCCGCTGCGGGCCGGTTCCCGCGCCTCCAGGGCATCCAGGTCGCTTTCACCCAGGCCTTCCGGATCGACCAGGACCAGGGCCGCGTTGGACCACTCGTGCCTGGCCTTCCGCTGCTGATAAAAGCTCGCGCGCTCCCGGACCCCGTAGAGCATCAGCATGAGCCGGTCCGTGGCGTAGTCGACCTTCCCGCTCTCGGGGGCGCAGTCGCCGCCGAACTGGGAAGCCGCCGGCTGGGCCACGGCCGCCCCGCCGCTCGCGCTCAAGCAGGTGACGGCCAGGACGGCGGCGACCAGACAGGCCAGCCAGCGTCTCAGGGGCGCGTGATCGGTGAGTAAGGCGATGCGATTCATGATGCCCATGGCCTTCCGGAGGAGATCTCACGTCGCACACTCAGCGTGACATGTCGTGTCCCCGACACCCTTGGGTCGCCCGCGTCCTTCACGTGAACTCCATTTGTGGAAAGGGGAGTTCAGTGGTGATCGCGGTTCCGGGGCCGTGTGTTCAACGGCCACGGAATCGTGGCTCGCGTCGCTCCACGAAGCTCCGTACGCCGTCCCGCGCGTCCTGCGTCGTCATGTTGATCTCCTGCGCGCCTGCCTCCGCCGCGAAGGCGGTGGCGCGATCGGTGTCGAGGGAGGCGTTGACGAGCTGCTTGGTGAGGGCGAGCGCGCGGGTCGGTCCGGCGGCGAGGCGCTCGGTCCACTCGCGGGCCGTCTTGTCCAACTCGCTGTCCGGCACGACCCGGTTGACCAGGCCCAGCCGTTCCGCGTCCGCGGCGGTCAGCGCGTCGCCGAAGAACATCAGCTCCTTGGCGCGCTGCGGGCCGATGAGGCGGGGGAGGAGATAGGCGCCGCCGCCGTCGGGGACGAGTCCGCGCCGTACGAACGCCTCGATGAACCGTGCGGACTCCGCGGCCAGTACGAGGTCGCAGGCGAACGCCAGATGGGCGCCGAGGCCGGCCGCCGTGCCGTTGACGGCGGCGATGACGGGCTTCTCGCAGTCCAGTACGGCGGCGATCAGCCGCTGGGCGCCGAGGCGGATCGTGCGGGCGACGTCGCCGGGGACCCGCTCGCCGGACGTGGAGGTGCCCCGGAGGTCCGCCCCGGCGCAGAAGCCACGGCCCGTGCCCGTGATCACGACGGCTCGTACGGCGGGGTCCGCGGAGGCGTCGTCGAGCAGCTGAATGATGCGTTCGCGCTGGTCAGGGGTGATGGCGTTGAGGGCGTCGGGGCGGTTGAGGGTGATGCGGCGGACCTGGTTGTCAGTGGCGTGCAGTACCAATGAATCGACGGAATTTCCGGGCACACGGGGGGAATTGGCCATGTTCATCTTATCGTCGGTGTTCTCGTCGGCGTTGTGGTCGGCATCGTCGGTATTCGGTGCGGCGTCGTCGGCCTTGATGTCAGCGGCACACCACGAGCGCGTCCAGCGCCACCGCCCCCTGCCCCCTCGGCAGCACCATCAGCGGATTGATGTCGAGCTCCGCGAGCTCGTCCCCGAGTTCCAGCACCATGCGCTGCACCCGCAGGACGACCTCCACGAGCGCGTCGAGGTCCGCCGGCGGCCGCCCCCTGACCCCGTCGAGGAGGGCCCGCCCGCGCAGCTCGGCACACATGTTCCGGGCCTGTTCCTCGCCGAAGGGCGGCACGCGTACGGCGGTGTCGTTCAGCACCTCCACCAGCACCCCGCCCAGCCCGACCGTCACCGTCGGTCCGAACAGCTCGTCGTGCCCGGCGCCCACCACCATCTCGACGCCCCGCTCGACCATCTGGCAGACCAGGATGCCGTCCAGGGAGACGTCCTCATAGCGGGCGATGTCGGTCAGTTCGCGGTAGGCGTCCCGTACTTGGCTGGCCGAGGTCAGCTCGATCTTGACCAGGCCGAGCTCGGTCTTGTGCGCGATCCGCGCGCCGGACGCCTTCATCACCACGGGGTAGCCCACCAGCCCGGCCGCCCGTACGGCCGCCGCCGCGCTGGTCACCAGCTGCTCGCGCGGGACACGGATGCCGTACGCCCGCAGCAGCTGTTTCGCCGCGTGCTCGCTCAGCTGCTGTCCCGGGCGCATCAGTGCCTGCGCCTTGCGGTAGGACGGCGAGGGGGTGCGCGGGGCCTCGTCGAAGGGGGAGCGGTAGCCGCTGACGAAGCGGTGGTGGTCGAGGTAGGCGCGGACGCCGGTGATGCAGTTCGCCACCGTGCGGAAGGTGGCCACGCGCGAGGAGCCGAGCAGGACCTCGCGGTACGCCGACTCGGTGCCGACCGGCGATCCCCACACCACGCAGACCAGCTTGTCCGTCCGCTCGGCGGCGTCCACCAGGTCCCGCACGAGCCGGTCGCTGAGCGGCGGGAAGGGCCCGGTGATCGGGCAGATCAGCACACCCACCTCGGGGTCGTCGAGGATGGCGTCGATGATCTTCCGGCCGCGGTGGTCGCCGACCGGATGCCCGCCGTTGTCGACCGGGTTGGCCACGCTCAGATACTCGGGTATCCACTCGTGCAGCTCGGCCTGCTTGGCGGCGGACAGGGTCGGCAGCCGGAGCCCCGCCTCGGTCGCCAGGTCCGCGAAGTGCGCGCCCGTGCCGCCCGAGATCGAATAGACGACGACGCCCTCCGCGCGGGGCGGCCGCGCACGGGCCAACAGGGCGGCGGTGTCCTGGAGTTCGTCCAGGCCGTCGACCCGGATCACCCCGTACTGCCGCATCGCCGCGTCCACCACCGCGTCCGCGCCGGTCAGCTTGCCGGTGTGTGAGGCGGCCGTGCGGGCGCCGGTCTCGGTGCGGCCGACCTTGACGGCGACGACCGGTACCTTGCGGCGGGCGGCGCGGTCGGCGGCGAGCAGAAAGGCGCGGCCGTCCTTGAGGCCCTCGACATAGCAGGCGATGGCTCCGACCTCGGGCCGCTCGGCGAAGTAGGAGATGAAGTCGGCGGTCTCCAGGTCGGCCTCGTTGCCGGTGGGGGCCCAGTGGGTCAGGCGGATGCCGAGCTCCTGGAGGGCGAAGACGGGGCGGCCCTGGTGGCCGGACTGGGTGATGAGGGCGATGGCGGGCCCGTCCAGGTCGTCCCGGAAGCGTTCGAAGGCGTTGAGGTTGGTGTTGGGGCCCAGCAGCCGCATCCCGGACCGCGCGACGGCGGCGGTGAGCCGGTCCTGTGCGGCGGCGCCCTCCTCGCCGGTCTCGGCGAACCCGGAGGCGAAGACGACGGCGAACTTCACCTTGGTCTCGGCGAGTTCCTCGATCACCGGAAGGGGGTCGGCGACCAGCAGTACGGCCAGATCGACCTGTTCGGGCAGGTCGGCGACGGAAGGGGAGCAGGGGATGCCGAAGACGGACGGGCGGCTCGGGTGCACGGGGTGGAGCCGGGCGCCGACCCGCTCGGACCAGGCGATCAGCTGGCGGGTGACACCGGTGTTCGGCCGGCCCTCGGCGTCCGAGGCGCCGATCACGGCGACCGACTGCGGCCGGAAGAAGCGGTCCAGATCGGGCACGTCGCAGTAGAGGGGACGGCCGCTGACGTCGAGATCGTCGACCTCGGCGGGCCGGCCGTGCACGGCGGGCCCGGGCTGCTCGCCACAGGCGATGACCCGGGCCCGGCGGGAGTCGGTGGTGAGGGTGCCGTGGGTTGATCCAAGCATCGGTCCGCCCGCTCCTGTGTGACAGCGATTAACTGACGCAGTGTCAGATTAAAGGAACTGACGCCGTGTCAGGAACGGCTGTGCACGCAAAGTTGAACAGGATGTGCGATCGGCGCTGCTCGACGGGGGTCGGCTCGGCCGGTGCTGCTCGGCGCTGCCCCTCACAACACCGCCAGCACCTCCTCGGCCACCCGCTCGCCCGATCGCACCGCCCCGTCCATGAAGCCCATCCAATGCGTCGAGGTCTCCGTCCCGGCCCAGTGGATGCCGCCCACCGGCTCGCGCAGGGCCGGGCCGTACTGGGTCAGGACACCGGGCGCGGCGATGGAGACGGGGCCGCCGCGGGTGTAGGCCTCGTTGTTCCAACGTTGCAGGACGAAGGAGGAAGGGGAGGACGCCTTCTCGCCGAAGTAGGTCGCGTAGTCCTTCAGTACGGCCGCCCTGACCTCCGCCTCGCTCGCGCCGTCCAGCTTCCGGGCCTCGTCGGCCTCGATGAAGCCCATCAGGGCGCCGTAGGAGGCGTCGGGCGGGGAGTTGTCGAAGGTGGAGCTGACGACGCCGGTGTCGCTGACGACCTGGCCGTTGAGCCCGTCGGCACGCCAGAAGGGGGTGTCGTAGAGGGCGATCGCCTTGCCGACCGAGGCCATCGGCAGGCGCTGGGTGAGCTGGTCGCGGGCGGCCGGCAGAAGGGGGTCGTAGGTGATACGGGCGGCGAGGGGCGGAGGTACGGCGACGACGACCTTCCGGGCGTTGACGGTGATGCCGTCGGCGGTCACGACGTACTTGGCGCCGGACTTGGCGATCGTGCGCACGGGGGCGTTCAGCACCACCCGGTCGCCGAGCGAGGCGGCGAGTTTGATCGGCACCAGCTGGGAGCCGCCGACGAAGCGCCGCTCCTGGGCGCCGCCCGCGGTCTCGGTGAGGCGTTCCAGGGTGCCGGGGTTGGCGGCGTTGCCGGCGGCGGCGATGTAGAAGAGGACGAAGAGGAAGGAGAGTTCACGGGGCTCGGCCGAGAAGATCGAGGTACAGGCCACGTCGAAGAGGAACTTGGCGGACGGGATGACGGCGTTGGCGCGCAGCCAGCTCTCGAAGGTCTGCCGGTCCCACTCGTCGGCCTTCGCGGCGGTCCAGGGCGCGTCGACCGGGATCGTCTTGGCCAGGTCATCGAGCTTGGCCTGCACGATCGCGGCGTTGGCGAGCCCGGCGGCGTCGATGGGCGGGACCGAGCCGAGGATGCCGTCGGTGGCGTAGGGGGTCTTCCTGCCGTCCTTGTAGAGGAGGTTGTTGCCGGTGTTGTAGGTGGTGAAGGTCGGCACGCCGAGGGAGTCGGCGAGGGCCTTGATGCGGTCCTGGGTGGGGCCGATGAACTCACCACCGCCCTCGGTGACACCGCCGTTGGCGAGGCCGAGTCCCACCACGCGCCCGCCGACGCGGTCACGGGCCTCCAGGACGACGACCGTCTTGCCGGCGGCGAGCAGGTCGCGGGCCGCGGTGAGACCGGCGAGCCCGGCGCCGACTATGGCGACGTCGACATCGCGGGGCGCGGCGGCCGAAGCCGGGCCGGCGGTGGTGGCGGTGAGGGCGGCGGCGCCGACGGTGGCGGCACCGCCGAGCAGTGAGCGCCGGGAGAGCCGGGCGGGGTGGGAAGGCTCGGGGATCTGTCTTTCGCGTGCCACGTGCGTCCTCCGTCAGAGCGAGAGCGAGAGGGAGTGGAGCCGAAAAGTTGAACAGGGCTCACATTCTGGCTCCGTGCGAGGGCGCGGTACAGCTCTCCGGCAACTTCTGACTCACAAGTAACAGGAGATCTACGTAAGAGAGTTGAGGGTGTCTACGGCGGAGGGGGCTCGCGGGAGCGGCGTTCGGCGGGCGGCGACGGGTGCTCAGCCGGGCAACCGGGAGACCTGTCGGCCGCCGTCGCGGTCACCGGCGATGGCCTTGGCTATCTTCTGTGCGTCGATCGCCATCTCGCGGAGGTTGCCGCTGATGGGGTTGGTGAAACCGGTGAAGTACATGCCGGGCGCGTCGGCCGGGGTGCGGGCGCCCTGGACGACGGGCCTGCCCCGCTCGTCGAGCACGCCGAGATGGCCGACGAGATCCTCCAGCGCGCGGACGTATCCGGTGGCGGCGATGACGACGTCCGGCGAGACGACGCTGCCGTCGGTGAGGTGGACCTTCCCGTCCTCGAACCCCTCGACGGCGGCCACGACCTCGATCCGGCCCTTGCGCACGGCGTCGATGAGGCCGACGTCGAGAACCGGGATCGCCCCGTCCCTGACCCGGCTGTAGAGGCCGGAGTCGGGGCGCGGCAGCCCCTTGGCCGCGAGATCCGGCACGCTGATCCTGGCCATCGGCCTGGCGAGCCGGTCGACGAGCCCGACCGGCAGGCGCCGTACGAGAATGCTGGTGAACTGGGCGGCCCACCCGGCGGTGGAGCGGCGCACGATGTGCGGGGCGGTGCGGACCGCCAGCCGTACCCGGGCGGCGCCGCCCTCCACGAGGTCCACGGCGATCTCGGCACCGGTGTTGCCGACGCCGACGACGAGGACGTCGCGGCCGGTGTAGGGGGCGGGGTTGCGGTACTCGCCGGCGTGCAGGAACTCGCCGGTGTACTTGTCCCGTCCGGGCCAGTCCGGGATGCGCGGCGTGTGATTGTGCCCGGTGGCCACGACGACGGCGGCGCCGGTCAGTTCACGGCCGCCGGTGGCGCGCAGCAGCCAGCCGGAGCCGTCGGGCGAGGGCTCGACACGGGAGACCTCGACGCCGGTGACGATCTCCAGTTCGTGGACCTCGGCGTACTTCTCCAGGTACCGCACCACGTCGTCCCGCGACACCCAGCGGCCGAAGCGGCGTGGTATCGACAGCCCGGGCAGGCCCGACAGCCGTCGGGTGGTGTGCAGATGAAGCCGGTCGTAGTGCCGTCGCCAGGAGGCCCCTATCCGGTCCGACCTCTCCAACACGACGGCCCGCAGCCCCTTGGCGCGCAGGGCATACGCGACGGAGAGCCCGCCGGGGCCGCCGCCTATGACGTAGACGGGGCGGTCTGTGGCGGGGTGGTCCGTGTGCTGGGGGGTGTCGGCCATGCTCCGGAGCGTAATCACGCATCTGGTTGATGGGTCTCGGTCAAGCCCGGAATTGATTGCGGATCGATCACGACTGTAGGAGGGGTGGGTGGGGACTGTGACGTAGGTCTCCTCGTTGTGGGGGTGGGGTGGGGTGGGCGTGGTGCGGGTCCGGGCATGGGGGGCGCCGGGGGCGGTGGCGGGTGCGGCGGAGGGTCAGCGCTCGGTGAGTGACCGTCGGGTGCGGGTGATCATGTTCTGGGCGGCGGGTCCGTGTACGGCCGATTCCCGGAGCGTGTTCCAGACCCGCAAGTAGGTCGCAACGGAGTCGGCGTCGTCGAGCCATAGTTCTGCGTGCCAGTCCTCTACGACCACGCGTCGGTTGTCGTAGATCCAGAAGCCGTTGCCCGGGAAGATCTTGAGCGGGGCGGTGAAGGGGACCACGCCGAGTTCCAGGGTGTCCAAGCCGATGACGCTGATGAGGCGGTCAAGCTGCGTGGCCAGCACCGACGGCGGGCAGACCAGGGCGTGCAGGGCGCCCTCCCACATCATGATCCGGTACTTCCGGCCCGGTTCGTACAGCCCCTCTTGGCGGCGGATGCGGGCGCGCACGGCGTCCTCGGTGTCTCGCGGTGACTGCATGAGGTTCGCATGCCGGGTGAGGACGTGGCGGGCGTAGTCGGCGGTCTGGAGCATGCCGGGGATGAGCACGTTCTCCCAGATGGTGAGCGCCCGAGTGCGGTCGTGTTCGGCGGTGATGGCGTCCTGGACGGGCCGGTGGCCGGCCGCCAGTTGTCGACGCCAGGATCGGATGTGGGACTCGAAGCCCCGCAGTTGGGCCAGCAGGCCGTCGTACGCCTCCGGATGCCCCGTGCCCTCCGCCCAGGCCTTGAGATCCTCGGCTTCGGCGGTCTGCCGGCCGTTCTCGAGCTTGCTCACCTTCGACTTGGTCCACCCCGTGCCGAGCAGCTCCGCGAGCCGAGTCCCGGTGAGCCGACCGTCAGGGCACGTGAGCCTGAGTTCCCGGAGGCGTAGACCGAGAGCTTCGCGTGCCTGCTGATAGTCGGTGCTCACAAACCTCACGTCACATCTCGTCGACCTCGAAGTCTTCGTACGGAATTGCATAGTGCCAGGCCGCGTCCCGGACCTGGCAGTAGCGGTTGACGGCGGCCGGCTCGGTGATGAGTTCCACGCCTGTCAGGTTGTCCCCCTGATCGAAGAGCAGACGGGCCACGAGCCGCGAGTCGAACAGCCAGAAGTCCTCGGCGGGCAGGCGCAGCCGCTCGGCCTCGGCTCGTGAGAGGTTGCGGATGTCCTCACCCACGGCGCAGTTCCGTACCGCGTTGCTCCGCAGGTACATCTGCCCTGGTGTGGGCGGGGAGTCGAGCAGTCGCACTCGCTCGAATCGTTTGCCCTGTTGGGTCTGTGCCCGGACGTTGCGGCACCATTCGTCGTCGTAGTCCCAGTCGATTTGCCGACCTTGTGCGAACTGGGCCCATTCGCCGGTCTGCTCGTCGCTGGCATAGTGGCGCCGGGTCTCCAGCCGCCAGGCCGTGTGGTCGAAGGCCGTGAAGAGGCGGTCGAACTCGTCCTCCGCGTTGATGAGCGTGGGCGCCTCGTCGCGCGGTCCGAAGTCCACCAAGGTGTTGCGTGGTACGACGACGGCCACTTCGCCCTGGTCGTAATGCTGGAGTTGGGCCAGATCCGCAGGGTCCGTGAGGGGCGGTCCATGGACGATCACCTCCCCGGTTTCCATGTCCTCGTGCACCCCGGGGCAGCCGCCTCCGCCCGAACCCGTGCCGTTGAACCGCAGCCGCCGCATGGTCGCCCCTCCTGTTGAAGTTGTGGTGCAGGACCAGCCTCCCCGAGGCCAACATCCCAAACGCTCTGACCAGAGGCTCGTAAGGGAAACCTCGCGCAACTTCCCTGGGTTACCGAGAAACTCTGAGAAACCATGGCAGTGGTGAGTAACTCCGCGCCCCTAACGTCCTGTTCATGGCCAAAGCGCGCGAATCGCAAAACGCCGCCCCCCGCGGCACGAGTACGAAGCAGCGGGCAGAAGCCCAGACGCGGCAGCCGCCCCCGGTCGACCTTCCCACGATGCGTGAGACTGCCGGGCGTCTGCTCGAACCGGACTGCGTGCCGGATGCCCTCGGGCCGGCCGTCGGCGAGGTGGAGATCCTCACTGACCTGCTGCGCGGGCATTTGGAGTTGCTCATCCCTGAGATCGAGCGGGGGATCGGGCCGCGACCCAGGTCCGTCGGCCACCACTGCGCGCTGGCGTGCGTCGGGGAGGCCCGGGGGAAGCTTCGTGCTGATCCACGCCCCGGATTGCACGGAGCCGTCGCCCACGCGCGGCGTCTGGCTCGTGTTCTGAGTGCCCTGTGCGATCACTACGAGGGCATCGGCAGCACAGGCGGTGAGACCGCGCAAGGTGCCCTCCTCCGACTGGGGGAGCATTCCGCGACATGCCTCACCTGTCGGGCTGTGGATGATCAGGGAGTGAATGCCAACCTCCCCTGCGCCGAGGCTGATCGGCTGTATGAGGAGTATCGGCGGGCGCGGATCCGGATGCCGTCGTAGCGGGACGGCCCCAACGAACGGCACGACGCCGAGCCCCCAGAGCCATCCTGGGAGCTCGGCGTCGTGTGGGCGGTGGTCGGTGTCATGACGGGAAGCCGGTACCGCACAGGCGATTGTCAGCCCCGCTTTATCTGACGTACCGTCAGAACCATGGACGCGATCTGGCTCACAGGTGCGGAATGGCTGGCCGTGCTCCGGATAGGCCTCGGGTTGTGGTGGCTGGAGAGCTGGCGCCACAAGGACAAGAAGAGCTGGTTCGAGGGCGCGGGGATCGCCTGGGCGGCCGACGTGGCGGGCAAGCACCGCTGGAACGCCGTACGGGCCGGCTTCGAGGTCGTCGTCAAGCCCCGGCCGCGGACCATGGCGTACGTCGTCCTGTACGCGGAGCTGGCGCTGGGCCTCGGACTCGTCGTCGGGTTCCTGACCCCGCTCGCCCTCGTCGGCGGGCTGCTGCTCAACGGCCTCTACTTCGCCTTGATGATCCACGACTGGGCCGAGCAGGGGCAGAACTCGATGATGGCGCTGATCTCGGTCGTCGCGCTGTTCGGGATGTCATGGCAGTCGTGGTCGGTGGACAGCGCGCTGGGGCTGTTCTGATGGGCGGGCAGCGGTACGACGTTCCGGAGGTCGACGCCTTCACCCGTACGTACTGGGACGCGGCGGCGAGCGGGCGGCTGCTCATCCGCCGGTGCCGCGGCTGCGGACGCGCCCACCACTACCCCCGGGAGTTCTGCCCCCACTGCTGGAGCGAGGACGTCGACTGGGAGACCGCCCGCGGCCTCGCCACCCTCTACACCTGGTCCGTCGTCCACCGCAACGACCTGCCGCCCTTCGGGCAGCGGACACCGTACGTGGCCGCCGTCGTCGATCTCGCCGAAGGGCCCCGCATGATGACCGAGGTCGTGGAGTGCGCGGACGCCGGGCGGCTGCGGGCCGGGTGTGAGCTGGAGGTCGTCTTCCGGGAGGGGGTGCCGGTGTTCCGGCCCAAACCGGTCCCGAGCTGATCGCCGGGTGGTTTCAATGGGCCCATGACCCTCGCCGGCGGACCCCATCACCCCCAGCCCCACCCCGACTCCCACCACCTTCCCGACCTGCACGGTCACGGTCTGCGTCTGCGTCCCTGGGACGCTGACTCCGAGGCCGACGTCGAGACCTGGTTCCAGGGGCGTACGGATCCGGAATTCCGGCGCTGGAACACCCCGTTGACGCTCACCACCGACCTCGACAGCGCCCGTGAATCACTGCGCGCCGCGGTCGAGAACATGGTGAACGGCACCTCGGCGGCGTACTGCGTCACCGACGCCGATACCGGCGCACCCCTCGGACACATCGGCGTCAACGTCATCAACCGGGTCATGAGTTCCGCCCGCGTCGGCTACTGGGTGCTGCCCGAGGCCCGTGGCCGCCGCGTCGCCACCCACGCGCTCGTCATCGCCGCCCGCTGGGCCCTCGCCGAGCCGGACGGCCTCGGCCTGCACCGCCTGGAACTCGACCACGCCGTCGGCCACGACTCCTCCTGCCATATCGCCGAGCGCTGCGGTTTCCGCTACGAGGGGACCCTGCGGGGCGCGATGTGGGAGGCGGGGCGGCACGACGCGTACCGGGACATGCACCTGCACGCGCGGCTGGCGACCGACCCGGACGTCGACCCGTAGATCACGGACCGGGACGTCAACCCGAAGAACGCCTTTCCCCGTGAACCCGGTGCGCCCCAACCCCCGCCCGAAGGTGGGCTCTTGTGACGGCTTCGTATCCACGGCGGAATTTCGTGCACATCCCCGGCGCGGGCGCGGGATCATGAGCTATGCGCCCGGACGACTGGTACTGCACCCAGGACCTCACCGCCTTCCTCTCCCACACCGGCGGCTTCCTGCGCTCACGCCCCGATCTGCACACCGTCGTCCTGACGGTGACCGAGACACTGCGCACGGGCGGGCTGCGGGCGTACGGCGACGAGGCACCCCTCTTCGGCGCGCTGGAGCTGGACGGGCAGGTACGGGCCGCGTACTTCCGCACCCCGCCCTACCGGCTGAACGTCACCCCCCTCACCCCCGGCGAGGCCGAAGCCCTCGCCGCCCACCTGATCGCCCTCGGCCATCAGGTCCCCGGTGTCATCGCGGCCCGCGAGACCGCCGAGGCCTTCGCCGCCGCCTGGCGCCGGCACACGGGCGCCCGGGGCACGGTCGGCCAGCGTCAACGCCTGTACCGGCTGGGCAACCTGACCGCGCCTCAGCCCGTTCCGGCGGGCCGCGCCCGGATCGTCGGCAAGGAGGACCGGGAGCAACTGATGCGCTGGTACGGCGAGTTCGGCGAGGCGGTCGGCGACCACGCCGCCCGTGACGCCGCCGCCTGGGCCGACTCGCGCATCGCCTACGGAGGCGTCACCTTCTGGGAGAACGAGGACGGCACCCCCCTCTCCATGGCCGGCGTGACCCCCGTCGTCGCCGGCCAGGTCCGGATCGCCCCCGTCTACACCCCGGCCCAGCTGCGCGGACGCGGCTACGCGGGCGCGGTCACCGCGGCCGTCAGCCGGGGCGTACTCGCCTCCGGTATCCGCGAGTTGCTGCTCTTCACCGACCTGGCCAACCAGACGAGCAACAGCCTCTACCAGCGCATCGGGTACCGGCCGGTGGCCGACTTCGCCGCGTACGACTTCCGGGGGGCTCGGAGCTTCTAGCCCCGCGCTGTCACCGGGGCCCGTGGCCGATCGGCACGGACCTCCTGAGCAAGACGGCGCGGAGCCGGTCGCGGTTGTCCGACTCCGGGACCATCTGTCCCGCTCGGCCGTCCATCCACAGTGGTACCGATCCTGTCTCGTTGATGGATTCCCTCAACTGCGTTATCCGAAAGGGTTGGTGCGTCTCATACGCAGCAACCCGAGGGACCCCCCACGTGCGAAGCAGTCGAATAGCTTGTTTCCTGGCGGCCAGCAGCGTCGCCGCGCTGGTGCCCGCGCTCGCGCCGGCCACGGCATCCGCCGCGGCGAACCCCTTGAGCCAGTACCTACAGCAGCGGCCCGCATGGCACCGCTGTGACAGAGCGACGCCTGCGAACTTCCAGTGCGCCACCATCAAGGTGCCGCTCGACTACAGCCGCCCCGGCGGGAAGAAGCTCGACCTCGCGATATCGAAGCTGAAGACCAGCACGAGCGCGGAGCGCCGGGGCGTGCTGCTGCTCAACCCGGGTGGCCCCGGCGGTCCGGGCGTCGACATGCCGCAGCAGATGGCGAGCGAGCTGCCGAAGGCCGTGAAGCACAGGTACGACCTCGTGGGCTTCGATCCGCGGGGCATCGGCCGGAGCTCCCCCGTCAGCTGCGGCCTGACGCCCGAGGAAGCGAACTGGGAACGGCCGTACAAGGCCGAGAGGTTCGCCAAGGACGTCAAGTGGGCGCGGACCGTCGCCGAGAAGTGCGACACCAAGCAGGGCGACAAGCTGCGCCACATCACCACCCGCAACACCGCCCGGGACATGGACGTGATCCGGGCCGTGCTCGGCGAGCGGAAGATCTCCTACCTGGGCTACTCGTACGGCACCTATCTGGGCGCGGTCTACACGCAGATGTTCCCGAAGCGCTCCGACCGCTTCGTGCTGGACAGCGCCGTCGACCCGGCCCGGGTCTGGCGCGGCATGATCCAGATTTGGGCGGAGGGCACCGAGCCCGCCTTCACCCGCTGGACCGAATGGACCGCCGAGCGCAACTCCAGGTACCAGCTGGGCAAGACCCCCGAGGCGGTCCGCAAGGCCTTCTACGACCTGGTCGCCCGGGCCGACCGCAAGCCGATCGACCTCGACGGCACAAAGCTGACCGGCGACGACATCCGCGCCTACAACCGCGCCACGTTCTTCAGCGTGCGCGACGCCGCCGAGGCGGTCGTCGAGCTGAAGAAGGCCGCCGAGAGCAGGCCCGCGTCCGGTGCCCGGGAGGGCAGGTCGCCCTCGCCGCTGCCGCCGTCGTTCGCCCGGGCCGTGCCCGAGGACAACGGCGACGCCGGCTTCTGGTCCGTGGTCTGTGCCGACACCCGCAACTGGCCGCGCGATCCCGAGCAGTACCGCGGCGACGCGATCCGCGACAAGGCCAAGTGGCCGCTCTACGGCGACTTCGTGTCCAACATCAAGCCGTGCGCCTTCTGGAAGAAGAACGGCGGCGAGCCCGCCACCACCGTCGACAACAAGGTCGGCGCGCTGATCCTGCAGAACGAGTGGGACTCCCAGACCCTGCTGGCCAGTGGACAGGGCATGCGCCGGGCCATGAAGGGCGCGAAGATGGTCACCGTCCTCGGAGGCGTCGGACACGGCATCTACGGCTCCAAGTCCTGCGCGGACAAGACGGCCACGACCTATCTGACCACCGGAAAGCTGCCGGTGCGGGATATGACCTGCAAGGCCGACCCGGGAGCAGACGAGCCCGGCGGCACCAACCCCCTGCCGATCCCGACGCCCCGGAGCATTCCGGGATCGGCCGGCTAGGGCCTGTTGTTTGGATCAGGTCGGCTGAGAGGGACTGCGCATTTCAGCCGACCCGAGCGGGGTCTGGTGCGTGCAGCTGCAAGGCGGAGGAGGGAGTCGACGCGATGGGGGTCCCCCCGCTCGAGCGAAGTCGAGAGTGGGGGAGTCGGCGACTGACGACAACGCGGCAGATGTGCGTGCCAGGGCCCGCGACGCCGGCATGATCCAACAACAGGCCCTAGGTGTGTTGTCCGGGGACGTTGGTGACGGGCGACACGCCCGTGAGTGGTCCTTGAACGAGGTGAGGGCCCCTGGGTTCGGTGTGGATTGCGACATCTACAACCGGCAGCCAGGAGGCCCTCGTTGTCCCACCGTAA